>NZ_CAUFYA010000037.1:0-54918 GCF_959596855.1 uncultured Butyricimonas sp. | reverse complement strand
CCGTGGACAAAGCGCCCGCTAGGGTCCATAAACCTTATGAACTTTATAGACTTTATAAACTTTTAACTAAAAGGGCGAAAAGCGTTTTGACGCATTCGCCCTGCTCGTATTCCAACAGCCTGCCAAAAGTACACGAGAAAAACTTATAAAACGAAAAGCCGCACCATTTAGATGCGACTCTTCACTTGTTTAACTTTTCGCTATTTCTCTCGTCGATGCTTACTCCACCGATATTTGCACCAAGCCACCACGACTGAACTGATCACTCCTCCCACGATACTCAATATCCCCGCCACTAAATCATTCGCCAACTGTGAGAAAAAGGCATTCAAACTCAACGTGAAAAATATTCCGGTAAAAAAATAAATACTCATCACGGATCACTCGATAATCAAATATTCACTATCCGATACTTGACTACCATTCTTTGACGTGGCAAAACAATAGGCCACAACCTTCGAGTTATCCCAACCTTTCGGAAGCGCAAAACTGGTACTGCCACTCTCGCCTCTATTCCTCAACGTGACAATCTTCAGGCGTTTCAATGCAGTCTCGAACAATACGGCATATACCCTATCATCCACTAACGAGTTAGCGTACTCGTCCTCGTTTGTCTCTTGCTCGAATTGATATTTACTTGTATCCGCACTATACGTCACCGAAATCTCCGGTACCTCAAGCCATCCTTCTGCCACCTTCATCCGCTCGAACTCCATCGTGGCAACGTGTCCTTCAGTCACGCTCACGGCTCCCATGTTTGCTTTCACGAAAGCGTTCGAAGTCGTTCCTCCTCCCACTCCCTTGAATCCTTTCCGGATAACCGCTAACAAACGACGGGCCAACTGTATCAACACTTTCATCCGTGCCCGCTGATCCAGAATCTCCGGCGTCGGATTATCTTTCCTCTTGAATACTTTCGCTTTCGCGACATTCTTCTTATTCGTGTAACACATCGTCACGTTCCCGACGGACTTCGTTACCTTTCCCAACAAATTTGAATCAAATATTGCCATAACAACAAAATTTAAATAATTAATAAATAAAAAACTCACTCTCCCGATTGAAGCGTGCGCACCACCCCAATCAAAAATTAAAAATCACTCTATCGTAATTCGTAAATCATAAATCTAAAATTGTAACGCCGGTCCCGGATCCACCTTCCTCGCCGTTACATCCGAATGCCCTACCACGTACTTTATCGGGTAACGCTTCTTCAACAACCGGCACACCTCCCGCAACACGTCCATCTGTACCCTCGTGTACTTGTGCCAGTAAGTAAGTTCTCTCCCGGAATCATCCGTGTATACCTCCTTGAAAGGCACCTCCCGTCCACATTCCGCCACAAACTTTCCCCCTTCCATCCGTAATTGTCCCAAGTTATCCAACTCGATCCCGATAGAATAATGATTCAACTCCTCTCGTCCGGCATACCAACTTCTCCCGGCATGCCAAGCCTCGATATTAAACGGCACCAACTGAACCACTTCCCCCGCTCTCCCGATTACCAGATGAGCCGAAGCCGCCACATCCGGTCGAGTCAGATAATGAGCCGATGACATACAATTACTCCCTGCCGTGTAATGTAAAATAATCATGTCCGGCCCGACAATAGCTCGTGTATTCTTCACGCAATCCAGATAAATCACCCCGTGACCTATCAACCGATCGTTCACAATTGAAAATTGAGAATTGAAAATTGAAAATGTCATAACAAAAATCTTTAAATTAATACTCGTAACTCATAAATCGTAAATCTTAAAATTTAAAATCAGCGCCGCTTTCGTGCGATAGCCCCCAACATTTTCTCCCCGCTCCGCCCGATCACGTACCCACCCAATCCGATTTCCAACAAATCCCAAAAACGGGAAGAATCCGCCAAGATTGGCAAACTCGTGAAAGTCCCCACCAGAATGATCACCGCGAATGTCAGCATCACCAACGGTCTCCACGACCTCTGCAACCAATTCCCCGTCGCTTCCGCTTGAATCACGTTTGCTTGGACCTCCGCGATCTCACGTTCATATTCGTACATCAACTTCATGATCTCTGCTTCCAATTCCTTTTTCTCCCTCGCCGGGAGTGTCAACCGACCGACTAACTCTCCGAGCGCGTTCACCATATTCACTACCGGTTTCATTCTTCCTCTTGCAAACAGATATACTGGCTCGGCGACAACACTTTTCCGTTAGGGGAAATAAAATAACAATACACGTGTACTTTTTTCCCTTTCTTGCGGAACACCCTAAAATGAGCTTCCCGTTCCTTTCGACAAACCGTCAATTCATCAATTACCTCCGGGGAAAATGCCCTATCCTCGCACAACACCATTACCCCCAACCGATCTTTCCCTTCCGTCAACGTCCCGATCAAACTATTCATCCATTTCAACGTCACCTGTCCTTCCTTATCCACCCATCCTTCCAAGTTAAACACCTTCTGTCGTTTCCCGGCAGCAAACTGCAATTGTGAATAATCCTTGATCCTCCCGTCCGGACCAAACGCCTTCAAATTCTCCTTCATGAAAAAAGCATAACCGCTAACACAGATCCCTTGGGCTGCAATATCCAGCACCTCATCCAAAGGCGTTTCCTTCAATTTCTGGTAAAACCGGACTGCCGTCCGAAACCTTGCCCGCACCGCCCGTTGTTCCTCCGTATTGGAGTCATTCCGCTTTGCCCGTTTTCTCAGAAACGTTTTACCCCCTAACCGGTAGAGAACAAAATCACCCACTCGTCCTCTGATTCCCAAACAATTTTTTACTTCTGCCATAAGCTCTCGTTTTAATAAATACCAACGTTTACATCTCTCTCGTTTTTCTGAATGCAAAAGTACATCCCCTGCCAAACTCCATCACTACACGCGTGCCCCGCGTGTAGTGATTTTATTTTCAATGCATTGATTATCAATAGCGATTTTTTTTTGAAAAATCCACAAACTAACTCTACCCCACATCATTTAATGCCTCCGGGCATCCTTCTCATCTTTGGCCTGCTCTATCAAAAACACCAACTGTTTCGAAAACACCGCTACATCCTTCAGTCTTCCAAAAATATCCCGCTTCAGATCCCGGTAATTCGGAAGTTTCATCCCGAAAACCCGCTCCACCAGCTTGATAATCTCGTCATAACCCATCAACTTTCCCCTCGGCGACCACAACACCTTCGCTAGACAAATCCCCAATGCCAATTCCGCCATTTCCATTTTCGGATTTTCCGACTTCCAAATTGCCAGCGGTCCGTCATCCAGATGCCCGGCAAACCATTCCGGTTTTTCCAATCGCTCCCGCACCAACCGGATCTCGTGCTCCACCCGCATCAATACGGCATGAAGACACAAACTCACCGTGATCTTTTTTTCCAGTCCCGTCACAAATTTGATACACCTCGTCCCAAACCTGCAACCGGATACGGATACCTTCCAAACCTCGAGCCACCTCACTATAATCTCGCACCTCCTCACTCCATTTCACCAAATCGTTCACGAACTCCTGAACAATCACCTCTATTTGTTCACCCGACATCTCTTGAGCACCTTCTTTTAACCAAGAGAACAACCTCCCTTTCAATAAATGTTCCATAATCACATTTTTTAATTTATAAAAAAAGCCCCGGGAACTCTTCTCCCGAGGCATATCTTCAATCACCGCATCGTCTAACCGGCAATCCCTTTACCCATAAATCCTTTCATCAATCGTAAATCATGGAACGAACAAGAAATTCCTTCAATCTAAAATTTAAAATCGTAAATTAGTCAGGTTTTTCGCCTCTCCCGATCTCAAAAACTTCTCCAAAAGCTCCACTTGCTTGATCGAATGAATATCTCCCGAAACATGATCGATCAAACCTGCCGCTGCCAGAGCCTTCGCCCCGTGTTGAGCCTCTTTTCCGTAAAATCCGACAAACGATAACAGATTCACCTGCATCCGACATCCCCTGTGCTTCAAATCCTCAGCACGTTCTTCCAAATGCCCCGCGTAAAACGGGTAACGTTCCGGGTGTGCCAATACCGGCGTGTAGCCCTTGTCCTGCAATCGAAAAACCACCTCCTCGAAAGAAGGCGATGCCGCCACGAAACTATGCTCCACCAGCACTTTTCCCCCGTCAAACGAGGCAATATCCCCCTGCTTGATCAAATCTATCATGTACTCCCCGACTTTGTACTCCGCTCCCGCGTCAGCGTCTATATCAATCCCCTCCTTTGCCAAACACGTTCTCAATACCTCCAACTTCTCTAAAATCCCACCTCGCGTGTTCAAAGGCGACGGGAAAGATATATGAGGGGTAAAAGAAAACCTCTTCACCCCCAGTGCCAACATTTTCTTCACGATCACCACCGAATCCTCCATCTTCCTCACCCCGTCATCCAATCCCGGCAAGATATGAGAATGCACGTCATGCTCGTAAAAGAAGTATTGTTTATTCTCCCTTCGAAACCAACTCATCACTTTGTCGATTTACGTTTTTTCCCCTTTTTCTCACCGGCATCCTGCCCGTAGCCATAACCATAACCGTAGCCATAACCATAACCATAGCCATAACCGTACCCGTAACCACCGGAACGACTCATCTTTATACCGTTCACCACGATTCCTAAATTCTCCATACGTTTCCCTTTCTCCAGATCGGTAATCACCCGCAATCCCTTCTTGTCAAGCACATTTGCCCGAACCACGTAAACACAGGCATCCGCGTACCCGCTCAAGGAGAATCCATCCGCCAGTATCCCCAACGGCGGTGTATCAAGAATAATAACAGAAAAATCTTTTTTCAAGCATTCCAACAATTCGCCCATCCGGGGACTCGCTATCAACTGTGTCGGGTTCGGCGGTACAGTACCCCCGAATATCACGTGAAGGTTATCATCCACCTTCTCGATAATCAAACCCGGGTCATCCACCATCCCTGCCAAGTACGCAGACAGCCCTTTCTTGTTCTCTCTCTTGAAATACTCGTTCAATTTCGGGTTTCGCAAGTCACAACCGATCACGATCACTTTCTTACCCGCCTTGGCATAAGCGTTAGCCAGATGTGCGGCAACTAGCGATTTTCCCTCTCTTGGTATAGTGGAAGAAACCATGATCACCGGCACTCCCTTTTGCTTGATCAAGTAATTCAAATTTTCCCGAATCAAATGCATCGATTCCGACATCAGGAAATCTTCTTGGGAAACAGACGTTTTATCCTCGGGTAATTGCGGCAAAGTTCCCAGCAAAGGTGAAC
Organism: uncultured Butyricimonas sp.; assembly: GCF_959596855.1. Classification (NCBI taxonomy): domain Bacteria; kingdom Pseudomonadati; phylum Bacteroidota; class Bacteroidia; order Bacteroidales; family Odoribacteraceae; genus Butyricimonas; species uncultured Butyricimonas sp. The sequence goes on along the minus strand of NZ_CAUFYA010000037.1, from coordinate 49,699 downwards.
TCACAACCTTTTCTACCTCGGAAGCATCTCTCACCTTCGTATCCCACATATCTGCCACAAACATAATCCCCACGGGCAAAACGACACCGATAAACAACCCGAATAATAAAATAAGCATTTTTCTCGGGGCTACCGGATGCTCCCCCGGGTCCGGGTTCTCGATAATTTTGGCCATCGGCACGTACATCAGCTTGGCGATCTCCGCCTCCTCCCGTTTCTGCATCAGGAACAAGAAAAGATTCTCCTTTAATTCCTGTTCGCGGGCAATGGAACGGTATTGTTTTTCTTGCGTGGGAACGGATATCAATTTCTCTTCCACCAGTTGACTCTCACGCTCCAGACTCTTAATCTTAATATCCAACCCCTTCTCCACATTCGCAATTGCCGAGCGGATACTACTTTTCAATTCCCGGAGCTGCATTTCCAACCCCGTGATAATCGGGTTACTCTCGCGGGCAGACTGTAATAACTTTCCCCTTCGCAACACCATCTCGTTATACTTACTGATCCCGCTGTTTAATGTCTCGTCCGTAAGCCCGAGCCGTTCCGGCAAAATCCTGAACTCCTCACCTTGCCTATCCTCAAGGTAAGAGCGCACGCTCTTTACCACGTCCATTTCCGTCGCCAACTTCAACAACTCCGCATCGGTCACCTTCTTCTGCTCCATCACCAAAGCCGCATCCGAAGTCAAGTTCGTCAACTGGTTCCTTTTCTTGAACGATTCTGCATCATTCTCTATATCACCCAACTCTTGGTTGATCACCCGCAAACGCTCATTGATAAACTCCACTGTCTTTTCCGACACGAGTTGTTTATCATCAATCCCGTTTTCATTGTAACGCCGGATCATCGTGTAAAGAAAATCCATGCCTTTTATCGGGTTCGTTTCTTTCAACGAAACCCCCACCGCACTCGTGTTCTTCTCCAGTAAATTTATTTCCAGCCGCTTGTGGAAATCCGTGGCGGCTTTCCCGTAAGATAACAGATCCACGCGTATTTCATCTCCAGCCCGTAACGACGAATCACTTCTCTCCACCGTCATCCGATAATCACCCATCGGGATCGCCCGGGAAAACTCCCCCTCGAACATGATATTCCTGTCCGCATCAAGTACCTCAATCCGGTTCATCTCTCTTGCTATCACGTAAAGCGTCGTATCTTTAATATTCTCCGGCAAATCTACCAAAACCCGCACGGGAGAGTCCTTATACAACTTCTCGTCCCTCAATACTTTCTCCCGCGTATAATCCACGTTCAATTCCAGTTCCTTTACCACATCCAGAATCAAATTCTTGGATTTCAATTCCACGATCTCGTTCTCCACCATCATGTTCCCCTGAAACAAACCCAACTCTTTCAACATCGGGTTCACCCCGACTTCCCCCTTCTTCGAGTCACTAATCATCACCTTCGCCCCCACTTTATACACCGGCGTCGAACTAAAACAAACGTACAAAGCTATGCCTGCACACAACGGAATACTGATGGCAAACCACCACCAACGAGCCAAAATTTTAAAGAAAAAAGCTCTCAGGTCAAAATACTCTTCTTCTTCTGCCTGAATCAAATTACTATCTTGGTTGGTCATCTTCATAAATTAATTCTTCCGAAACTATTTAGTCAAGGTTATAAGTGCCACGATCGTCGATAAACTCGACAATATATAAGGCAAGAAAGTACTCACGCTTCCCCCGGCTATACGCCCCTTGTTTGGCTCCACGTAAACCACATCATTCTGTTGCAGGTAGAAAAAGGGGGAATCTATAAAATCACTCGATGTTAAATCTATCCGTGCGAAGATTTTCTCGCCGCCCTGTTCTCGCATCACCAGCACGTTCTTCCGTTTCCCGTTAATCTGCAAATCTCCCGCCATACCCAAGGCATCCAACAAAGACACTCGCTCGCTGACCACTTTATAACTACCGGGACTTTTCACCTCTCCCAATATCGTCACCTTGAAATTCTGGAATTGTATCGTCACGATCGGATTCTTCAAGTAAACAGATAATTTTTCTTTCAACATCTCTGCCAAGTCATTTCGCGAGATTCCCTCCACTTTCAATTTCCCGAGTACCGGGAAATCTATTTCTCCGTTCTTGTCCACGAGGTATCCCCTTGGAATCTGTTGTGTCGAAGTCGTGCTTACCTCCCGCCCCAACCCAATCATCGGCGTGTTAAAGGGTAACGCAGATTCCAGATCATCACACGACACGATGATGGATAACAGATCATCCGTGTGGATCACAGTCTTGTACTCACTCTCCGCTTTTATCCGTTTATTAACATCCACATCCTGCAAATACACCACTTTCTTGCTCGAGGCACAGGAGGCCAACAATCCCCCGGTCAACAACAACACGATCACGTTTTTTATCAAACACATAGATTTAGATTATTTCTTGATACAATTTTTTATCTCTCTCGTGATATACGCCACATCCTCATCCGTCACGCGAGGACCGGCAGGGATACACAACCCCCTCTCGAATAACTTTTCCGAAGTACCATCCACGTAACAAGGATTTCCCGCGAAAACCGGCTGCAGGTGCATAGGCTTCCACAACGGTCGGGTTTCAATTCCTTTAGCGTCCAAAGCCACACGCACCTCCTCGTGATCTACCCCTGTCACCGCTTTGTCGATCAAAATCGTACACAACCAGTAATTCGCATTAAACCGGTTATCGGGATTCGACATCAACTCTATTCCATCCACATCGGCGAATGCCCGCTCGTATAATTCATGCACGTGGCGGTGATGAGCCACATGCTCGTCCAATACTGTCATCTGTCCCAAACCGATCCCGGCACAGATATTACTCATCCGGTAATTGTAACCGATCTTCTCGTGCTGGTAATAAGGATACGGTTCCCGTGCCTGCGTGGCGTAGAACATCACCTTCTTCTTTGACTCCTCGTCCGGACAAACCAATGCTCCTCCTCCCGAGGTTGTTATCATCTTGTTCCCGTTAAAACTCAACGCCCCGTACAACCCGAAAGTCCCGCACTTTTGTCCCTTATATTCCGAACCCAATGCCTCGGCAGCATCTTCCAGTACCGGAATGTCATATTTCCCGGCCACCGCACAAATCTCGTCCATCTTCGCCGGCATCCCGTACAGGTGCACCGGAATAATTGCTTTCGGCTTCCGTCCCGTTTTAGCGATCCGGTCTTGTATAGCTCTCTCCAACAACACGGGACTCATGTTCCACGTCTCTTCCTCCGAGTCTACGAAAACAGCCGTCGCCCCTTGATATGTCACCGGGTTGGCAGAAGCGCAAAAAGTGAAACTCTGGCATATCACCTCGTCACCCGCCTGTACCCCCAACAATATCAACCCCAAGTGCAAGGCCGCCGTCCCCGCACTCAATGCCACCACCTGCTTCCCTTCATTTTCAACTCTCAACTTTCCATTTTCAATTGCTTGTTCTCCACTTCCAATCAAAAAATCCCGCAGTGATTTTTCAAAAGCGTTCACGTTTGGTCCCAAGGGCACTACCCAATTCGTGTCAAACGCTTCTTTAATAAAATCCTGTTCCTTGCCGCTCATGTGCGCCAAACAAAGATAAATTCGTTCCCTTTTCATGCAAAAATCTCTTGAACACACCCTTCCGGTCAAGACATAACAACCACGTCTTCACTCCCGCGAGTGCCCTATTGATAAATAAAACTTATGATTATACTACGAAATATTCAATTCCCCAACAAGACCTCTCCATGACCGGGATATAAATCCCGCCCCTCCGCGACTTTCAAAATCGCCTCCACGGATCGGGCTGCATCTTGTTTGTTGCTACGTGGGAAAGTAGTTATTACCTTCACTTCCGGTATAAAAGAATCGCCCGTGAATACCTCTCCCCTCGTGTAATAAGTCAAGCAACTCTTGTCATGCCCGGGCGTCTCCAACACTGTCAAAAATTCCCCGGGAAATAGCTCAATTTCATCTCGATCATGTAAAATTTGAACATTGTCACCCGTGAACACGACGGGGTCATCATGATACCTCGAGAAGTTCAACTTGTCCGAGTATAAACCCTCTTTCCCCGCCTCTGACGTGTAAACTACACATTCCGGGTAGAGTCCCACGATCCGATTAATCCCGTACAAGTGATCATAATGCGTATGCGTGAGAAATATTCCTCGAACCGATACTTCGCCAAAAATAATCTCCAATACCGAATCAACATCCCCCACGTCTACCAACCAACACCAAGCCATCCCTTCCTCTTGCAACACGTACGTGTTAGAACTAAAAATAGTATTTACAACTCGAACAATATTCATGTATGACAAATATCCCTCTAATAACGAACACATTCATTTTTTCACTCTCGACCTCTCAATTCGTCCCATCAAAAGGAATTGTTGTTGCTTCCCCTTCTTTCGATATCCCTTCCCTCACGAAAACTTTCTTCACCGTCAAAAACAAAATCTTCAAGTCCAACCAAAACGAAACATGATCCACGTACCAAACGTCATATTCAAACTTTTTTGTCCACGATATATTATTCCTCCCATTAATTTGTGCCCAACCAGTAATACCAGGCCGCACCTCATGACGTCGAAACTGTTCTTCAGAATATAACGGTAAATATTTTGGTAACAAGGGACGTGGGCCTACAAAGGCCATATCCCCTTTCAATACGTTTATCAATTGCGGTAGCTCATCAATAGACAGGGAACGCACTACTCTTCCAACCCTCGTCAAGCGTTTGTCATCTGGTAGTAATTTCCCCTCTTTGTCTCGTTCATCCGTCATCGTTTTGAATTTTATAACATCAAAAATCTTTGCATCTTTGCCAGGACGTTTCTGTATAAAGAATATTCCCGCACCTCTATTGACTAACAATAAAATTAACGACACACATAACAAAAATGGAATAAATATCAATAATAGGCAGAATGCACATATTAAATCAATCAAACGTTTCCCTAAATTACGATACATACAAATTATACTGCTCTTGCCAAATTAAATCCCTACTAAAATTCTTTACCCATGCTCTCCCATTCTCTCCGTAACATTTTCTTAATTTTTCATCTTCATAGAATAGTAACATCATTGTTTTTAAAGCTTCAACGTTTTCTACTGGTACAAGACGACCATTATAATAGTCTTTAATGGCATCACGACTCCCTGTAGCATCTGTTGTTATTACAGGTATCCCCAATGCAGCCGCTTCGATCAACACATTTCCAAAACCTTCCCTTTTCGTTGGTAAAACAAATACATCAAATAACGACATATATGTTGGTAATTCCATCTTAGGAAATGTACCCAAATAAATTATCCCCGGATGCTCTTTAATTGTATTAAGTAATGATTTTTCTTTCAAATTACCTGGATTTACTTTTCCCACAATAATTAACCGAAGATTATTATTTTGCAAATAAAGCTGATCAAATGCTTGATATAATTCAGACACACCTTTATCATTACAAATTCGCCCAACAAATCCATATACAAAAGTATGATCCAAATGATACTTAATGGTTATTTCTCTCTTTTTCTCAATTTCTACAGTATGTGTTGAAAACAAATTAAGATTTATCCCATTACTACTACCTTTATTTATTATTAAAACTTTTGAAGATGAAAATATATTTTCCCGAATTGCCATATCTTTCAATGAAGAACTTATACAAATTATTCTATTGGCACATTTCCCAACAATTTTTTCTATTAATAGAAGAACTTTCTTTTTAAAACCATACTCTCGCTCAAAACGAAAACCTCTACAAGTATAAATTCGACGTTCTACTCTTAATAAACAAGCAGCAAGCATTCCAAGTAATCCCATTTTGGGAGTCCCAAAATTTACAACATCTGGTTTTATTCTATAAATAATTCGCAATATTAAAAAGAAAGCTTTTATATCTTCCCAAAGAGATATTTCTCTTCTCATAAAAACGGGAACGAATGTACACATTTCTTTCTCGCAAAACAATTTTGCCGCATCGGAATATCCTGTTATAAAATAAACATCAAAACCACGTTCATGAAGAAATTTTAATTGTCCTTCCAACAATATACAACTTTCTGGGACAGTTACTCCAAGTATGATTTTTTTCATAAAGGGACCTAATTATAATCGACCATCAACCATTTCTTTATCCAGAAATGACTTCACGTCATATACCACTCCATTCTCATTTTGGAGCAATTGTCGGATATTACAATCACTAAATTGTTTATGAGCAACGCCTAAAATTATTGCATCATACTTTTTCTCCAACAAAAATGGATTATCTTGTAGTAAATGTACATCATATTCTCGTTCTAAAACTTGAACATCCGCCCAAGGATCATACACATCTATATTTTCTGTATATTCTTTCAACAAATTATATACATCTACTATCTTAGTATTCCTAATATCAGGACAATTTTCTTTAAACGTCACACCTAGTATTAGAATCTTAGAATCCTTCACTAAAACTCCTTTTTTATTCATTAGCTTAATCACCTGATTTGCAACATATTCTCCCATACCATCATTTAATCGACGAGCTGTTGACATCACTCGCGGCAATATGCCATACACTTGAGCTTTCTGTATTAAATAATATGGATCTACACTTATACAATGCCCTCCAACTAACCCTGGTGTCAATTTTATGAAATTCCATTTTGTTGCAGCAGCCTCCAAAACCTCCATGGTGTCTATACCCATTGCATTAAAAATTTTAGCTAATTCGTTTACAAAAGCAATATTTACATCTCGTTGGCTATTCTCTATAATTTTTGAAGCTTCCGCAACTTTTATAGAAGAGGCTTTAAAAGTTCCATTTATCAACACGGAGTTATAAACATTATCTATAATCTCTGCTATTTCAGGCGTTGAACCTGATGTTACCTTTTTAATGCGTTCCACAGTATGTTCCTTGTCTCCAGGATTAATGCGTTCCGGTGAATACCCTGCAAAAAAATCAACATTAAACTTGAGTCCCGAAATTTGCTCTATTACAGGCAGACACTCCTCTTCTGTCATTCCTGGATATACTGTTGATTCATAAACGACAATATCTCCTCTAGAAATTACTTTACCAATAGTTGTACTTGCACTAATTAAAGGGTATAAATCAGGACGATTATTTGAATCGACAGGAGTTGGGACTGCAACTATATAAAAATTACAAGATTTTATCTTCTCTATATTTGCAGTGCATTTAAAACCATTTTTTATCGCCACTTGTAATAAATCATCTGTAATTTCACAAGTCAAATCATGACCTGCATTCAAAGCATTCACACGTTCTTCATTTAAATCAAATCCTATGGTCTCATATTTAGTAGAAAACAGACGAGCCAAAGGTAAACCCACATAACCTAATCCCACTACACAAACTTTGATATTTTCCATATATTCACTAATAATATTCAATTAATTTTACAAGCTTAAATTTTTATAATAACCATTACAGCGAGCTGTTTCTATACTAATATTAATTTTGATATTACCATCGGATTTGTTCTCATCCACATCGTTCCCCAAGTCAATCCTAAACCAAAAGACGACATTAATAAACTTTTCCCCTCTCTCATCAACTGTTCCCGCATACGGGTCACCATTAACGAGGGGATTGAAGCTCCACCTAGATTCCCGAATTCCTCCAAGTTATAAGGGACTTTTTCCAAGGGTAACTTCAATTTCTTTACGATCCGGTCCACAATCATCTTGTTCGCCTGATGAATCAAAAAATAATCCACATCATGCTCCTTATCAATACTATAATCTGCCATAAAAGACTCTATCGACTTGGGCGGTTTGGAAATCGCAAAAGAAAACACATTCATCCCATTTATCAACGTGTGCATAGGAGCACGAACAATCCCGTTCCCGAAATCCTTGTACTCGAAAGACTCTTTCGTGACCGGGTGACGAAATCCCCCGTGGGGAGTCATCAACGCCTCGTACCCTTTCCCGTGCGTGTGAAAGTCGACCACGATATCATTCGCTGTCGGATCATATTCCAAAGCCATCGCCGTTCCGCAATCCCCGAATAACGGAACTCTACTCTTATCCTTCATGGAGCCCATCCGCAAAGCCGTATCCCCGACAAGTAACAACGCCCGCTTCACGCTACCGGAAGACAACAAATTTCCTCCTGTTGTGATTGCATACATACACCCGCAACATCCCATAGGAATATCCATCGAAAAACAATCTTCCGAAAGTTCCAACCGATCTTGCAACAAACAAGAAGTTGGAGGAGTTTTATAATCACCCGTTACTGATTCGAATATCAAAACATCAACGCTCTCCCGCTCCCATTTAAGGTCTGCCAATAGTCGTTCCGCTGCGGCAAAACACAAATCAGACGCACAAACATCATCGGGGGCAATATGCCTCTGCTTAATACCGACAGTATTATTAAACACCTCAGCCTCTTCCGGGGTAAAAAACTCAAAATCCGTCGTGTGAACCACGTTCCGGGGAACAGCAGCAGCCACTCCCGCCACCTTCACGTTTTTAATTTCCCACCTTGCCATAAGTTCTAACGTGTTTAAATTTCAACCCCGTATTTGCACAATATCTCTTTACCCGCCTTGTAAGACGTGAATCCCATGATATCTTCCGGCTCGAACATGACATCAAACGATTCTTCCAATAAAGCGACTATATTTAACTGATGAACCGAATCCCATTCTTTCACATTGTCTTTAGAAAAATCATCATTTAAAACACTTTCTGTCACGCCAAATACTTCCACAAACACCTTGTTATATTTTTGCTCCATTTTTTACTTATTGGTTATTCAATTGACTATATAAAACTTTCCCCACTCTATTTCGGGGTATCTCAGATATAATTCGCACTTCAAAAGCTGATGCCACAATACCAGTTTTTTCAACCAACTCCCCTTTCACCAACCCAGCTAACTGCGCATTTGTGATATAAACTATCATCTTTGCATCCGTTCCCACGCATGCACATTCAACCGGGAATGCAGCTCTTACGATTTGCTCACATTCATCAAGCCCAACCCGCATCCCATAAAGTTTTAAGAATCGTCCCGTACGCCCCACGATATAATAAAACCCATCATCATCCCGATAAGCCAAATCTCCCGTCTTCAAACATCCCTTTCGTTCATCACCCAACGCCAAATCCTCCTTGCACAAGGCATACCCCAAAGTTACATTCCTCCCCCGATAGCACAGCTCCCCTTCTTTGTGACTTTCCTTAACTAATTGTCCTTCCGAATCTATTAAAAATAACTCCCCGTTAGGTACCGCTTTCCCGATACTCCCACATTTCGACAAGGCATATTCCGGTGGCAAATAAGCCATCCTAGCCGTCCCTTCCGTTTGCCCGTAAGTAGCAATCCATCGTTTTCCCGTTTGTTGTGCGTATTCCACGAATTGGAGATTCAATTCCCTCGACAACTTACCTCCCCCTTGCGTCAACAACTCCAAATCAGGTAAATCCATTTTGAAAAAACGCATCATTCGCAAAATCTCGAAACTATAAGGCACTCCGGTGAAACTCGTCGCTTTTCGCTCTTTCAAAAAAGTCCAAAACTCTCTTTGTGTCATACTCAAATCCGTCGCAAGAACCGTCGCCCCCACGTATAGATGACTGAATACAACCGACAAGCCCATGGTATAATACAGGGGCAAAACAAGCACGGGGCGATCCTCGCTCTTCAGTTCAAAAAAAGTCGAAATATTTAAAGCCGAGGCTTCCACGTTTTCATAACTGTGACGCACGAGTTTCGGGCTACCCGTGGATCCTGATGTGGGAAGAAGATGTGATAATTGCTCATAAAGAGGGTAATTCTTTTTACCTGTTTCCAACAGGGAATACCCCCAACGACACAATTCCCGTTCAACACCAACCCCTCCTAAATCCCCATTTGAAAGACATATATACCCAGGCTGATAAATATCCTCTAATTTTTGTAATAGCTCCTTGTCTATCTTCGGACTTAACAACAAAGGAATAATCCCCGCCCCAATCAATCCAACGCTCCAAGCTATTCCCCCCACGTCATTACCTGCAAGAACGAACACGAGAGAACGATTTCGTACTAGTTCTTTTAACTCATTGACAAATTCCGTCAATTCACCATATTTCAACATGTCTCCGGCTGAATCTATTACAGCCAAAGAATCTCTTTCATGCTTATTAATATTCAGTATCATAACTTCTAAATCGAAGCACAACCGTCAACTCCCAATATCTGTCCTGAAATATATGAAGCTCTCTCGGAAGCTAAAAAGGAACATGCATTAGCTACATCTTCGGGAGTCCCCAACCTGCCCAAAGCAATCCGGTTTATCCTCTCGTCTATTTTATCTCCGGAAGATTCATACAACTCTGCAAAACGCTCTGTTTCCACTATTCCCGGAGCCACCGCATTCACGCGTATTCCTTGCGGAGCAAGTTCTTTCGCTGCCGATTTGGTCAATGAAATTATCGCCCCTTTCGTGGCAGAGTAGGCAACCTGTCCCGAGGAACCCAATACGGCTGTAACGGACGCAATATTCACAATCGTCCCACGTTTATTTCTAGCCATAAAACGAGCCACCAACTGCATTAATTCCAATACGGCAATCACATTCACACGAAACATCAACTCCGTTTCCTCTCGTATGATCATCCCAATCTTCCGATTAAAAACAACTCCGGCATTATTCACTAGTACATCTATTTTTCCCTCTTGCTTGTGTATCGACATTAAAACATTTTTCACTCCAGTACTATCTGTTATATCGCAACAAACAGGAATTATTCTCACATCATAACGTTCTGAACAATCCTTCGCCCATTGCTCCATTACTCCCGTTTGCCGGTCAAAAGCATAGACAATACCTCCATCTGCGGCAAAACGCTCCACGATTGCCTTCCCAATTCCTTGAGCGGCTCCTGTAACAATACAAACCTTGCCATGTAATAATTTTTCCATCTTTAATACAAAGTTTTCCCCCCATCAATAATTAACGTGTGTCCGGTAACAAACGAGGAAGCATCCGATAACAAGTAAACAATCCCCAATGCGACCTCTCGAGGTTCCCCGTATCGCTTCATCGGATAGGTTTTCATATCCCGCTCCCTATCATCTTGCGAATACTGTTTACCTGCCACTAAATTAGTATCCACCATCCCCGGATTTACACTATTACACCGAATCCCTGTAGAAGCTAACTCTAAAGCTGCATTTTTCATGAATACATGTAAAGCACCCTTAGAAACACCATACATCGCATTACCCGGAGCCACTGTATAAACTCCGCCGATTGAAACAGTGAAAACAAGAGATGCTCCTTTCTTCAACTTCTTCTTTTTCAATAATTTTTGTGTTAAATATATCGGAGCAAGTGCATTCACCGAAAGTATTTTTTCAATATCTCCACGGTTTATAAATTTCACTGGCAATGGTTTTGTGATCCCCGCATTATTTACCATCCCGTCCAACATGGGAAGAAACGACACCATTCTCTCCAAATCAGCATCTTCCGTTAAATCACAAGTGATCATTCGATGCTCTCTATTCTCTCCACACAATAAATGCAAGGTTTCCGTCAATCCGTTTTCACGGATATCCGTGATAATCACTGAAGCTCCCATTTTAGAACACTCTATTGCGGTAGCCCTCCCGATACCGGACGCCGCCCCTGTAACCAAAATGACTTTATCGCAAAGCGAAAACGGATTATATAACATCTCCATTACTGCTTAGCTTTCACGTTATCGAAAAGATCTGCTATTGTGTTAGCATTTCGAATATCCTCTCCTTGAATAGTTATCCCATATTCTTCATCCACCATCGCAATAACAGAAAGAGCCATCAAAGAAGACCATTCCTCCAACTTTTTAAATTCTGTCTCTTTAGTAAACACGTTTACATCCGTCTCGTCAAACAACTCTGCAAATAACTCGATAAACTTAAAAATCTCCATAACTAAATATTTTATATAACTAACTTACTTTAAATTTCAATCCTTTTAGCAGGATTTCCCATCACGGTCGTTCCTGCTTTCACTTTTTTAATCACAAAACTACACGCCCCAACCTTTGCACCAGTTTCAACGACCACCTTATGATTGATAACCACAGAGGTATGAATCATCGTTTCGTTCTCAATTCTTATTCCCCCCACGCAAGTCACATGCGTATCTATTCGGTTCCAATTTCCGATAACAGCATCATGCCCGACAACACTATAACTCTGGAGCAGATTATGATCCCCAATTCTAACATCCGCCCCTAACGCCACATAAGCCCCAACTACATTCCCTAAACCCAATTTCACGTTCGTACCAACACGAGCCGTTGAATGAATAATATTTACAAATACCCCACCTTTGCTTAAAATTTTCTCACAACATATCTTCTTGGCTCTTCCTCCCATTGAACAAGTAAACACATCATCTTTTTCTGGAACGTACTCGTTAATAGGACCTAACATCGGAGGATATCCTTCAAAACCATCCAATGCATTAACATTGTCATCAATAAAACCTTTTATCACAAACAACTCCCCATACCCTACACTTTCTCTCACCCAGTCATAGAATGTTCGCCCCATTCCTCCGGCACCAATGATTATTAATTTTTTCATCATCAAGAATTTAAGAATAAAAATGATATGTCATCAACATTATTATCAACCGACAAACTACGAATCACATCCTAACAAATTCAAGAACCCCTCTTTGTCGAATGGTGAATATATCTGACTCATTTTTTCTTTTTGAGACTCGTTCAATTCAGTCTTCAAGAAAAGACCGAATTCCTCTATATTATGAACATAATAGAATCCATCATCATAATTATCAATTAACGACTTGGGATGCAAATCAGCAAAACATATTTTAGCAACCTTTTTACCCAAACTCATCGCTTCATATAGAACAGTTGAATGTTCACCCGCAACATAATCATACTGCATAAGTGCTACGAACGAGCCAATTTTATTATCCACAACCCTAACATTGGGAATAGTTTCAATTATCGCATTTTGCCCTGACTTAAATCGCTCCTGCGGATGAAGACGGATATCAAAAAAATAATCGGGAAAAGCCTTTGCTAATCCAGTAACGGCTGATATTATCTTGTCTGATATTTCAGGTTCTGATGCAAATAATATATATTTTTCCTTTTTTGATATGGCAGCAAGTGTTTTACGAAGATAGTCCCGATAGGCCCATCCTATTACTTTTATTCTTTCACAATTAATCCCAAATTGAGCTCCGACCCACATCTTACCAAAAGCCAAAAAATAGTCAGGAACAAACATTTCATCAACAGAACCAGAATAAAGAACCGTCTCACCCACCGTTATTCCATGCTGAAACTCGAACACTGGAATGCCGAGTTCCTTACATGCCACCATTTCTGGATAAAAGCCCGATCTAGCAACTCCCAATAAATATTTAACATGCTTTCTTCTAAAAACATTCTTGAATATTCTCCTTTTGATATCAAATCTAGCGAACAAGCGAACAATTTGCCAGAAATCTTTCCGCCGCATGAAAAATGAATTTTGGGCAGCATTAAAAAGTCCCAAATAAACTTTCCTATACCTCAAATAATAAAAAGGGGAAACTAGAATCTCCAATAAATTAACTGAAAAATCTATCACTTCCGTGTATACAATTGAATTTTGATGCAAACGAGGCTTCCGGTGTACACCAGAATTTCCTCGTTCGAAACATATATAATTACTTAGTCCTAATTCATCAATGATAGGATCTATAAATTTATCCAACCAAATCCCATTCGCACAATCCAATCGCGTAAAATTTAAAAACCATATATCGACTTGTTTTCGTTTTAATAAAAAATGAATAAACTGCCTCAATGATACAAAAAATGTCAATAATAACCTCTTGAAATTAAAATGAGCATGATTTGACATCGAAGCAATACCACAAATCTTTTCAAGACGAAGTTGTCTATACCTTCTCCTTACTATAGTCCATACGGATATTCCATATATCTTATATTTATACAGCAACTTTTCATCCTCAATAATACGCAGTAATTCTTCTTCTCCCCTTGATAACTGTGTCATATCTTTCGTTAAATCTCGTTTATCATTTTTTTAACTAATCGTGCTTAAATACTTCTCTAACAAACTTATCATTTCTCAACCTTTTATTGTATATAAAATTGGTCGTTCATCAATCACATAATCTACAAATCAACAATCTCAGGTTTATAAAAAATTCTCTTGAACGAATGAAAAATCTCTTTTATTGTCGTTCCATTTAAAGCGATATAAATAACCAAAGGTATACACAACAAATACGTTATATTACAAAGAATTAGGATAATTGCTACAATAAATGGAAGTAATAACCGCAATGGAAAACAGTCTTTAAAAACATTCATGATACTTCGATTCAATTTTAATTCTTTCCGACCATAATATACACATAAATAAGCATATATAAAATAAGTCAAAAGTGTTGGTAATATCGTATATTGATAATTTACTTGTAAAACGTTCACACAAAACACACCCAGTAAAACATTTATTCCCAAAGAAAATATTGCAATAAAAGCTAGTACTCTTTCTTTATTTCTTGCCATAAGAAATGTAGAGTAACCAAAGGAATTTGTGAAAAGTAACATTGTCAAACAAGCCAAATTAATCATTAATAATGTGCCTTCGTATTTGGGCACAAAACGAATAAATACAGGAAAAACAATCATTGCCAAATACATAATCCCATGAAACAAGGCAACATAATTTACCCTTATCAGTCGAATGGTTGAAGAAACAACTTCTGTATCAGAAGAACGATATCTATTTAATAACTTTGCAGAGATCAAATAAGAAAAAGCCTCTAATAATTGTAAAACAGCATGTCCTAACAAATAGGCAAATGTAAAATAACCAAATTCCGTTACAGTATAATTGATACTAACTATTGTTTTAGTAGAAATCATAATAAAATAGAAACCAGAGTTATATAAAAATAGAAAGAATCCCTTATTAATTATTTTTTTGCAATCATAAAATCGAAATTCTCCTTTTAAAGTAATTCCTCCCCGAAATGAATAAAATAAAAAAATAACGAAATAAGCAATAACATATGCACCCAACATCCATTGTAATAATGGATAACCTTCTTTCCAAAAAACCACCACAAAAGTCAACAACACAACGAAAGTTTGATGAAAAGCTATTTCCAGCAATTTATTTTTAACCCGATAGACTTTACTACAATACAGATTAAAATAATTTATTATACCACATAAACAAATCCAATAAAATAAATTCCCAAGTTCATATTTTTCAAAAAAAGCTATTCCGACAATTCTTTCATACAATGCAAAACAGATAACACCAACTCCCAATACTCCGGTCAACACAAATCCACTCTTTTCAAAAGCATCTCGCCGACTTAAGTTTTCTCTATTCTGAATTTGAAGCACTTGAGCAGCTTGAGGTATTCCAAAATTAATTAAATTAAAATAATTCAATAGTAATATCAAATATCCCCAAATACCATAATAGTAAGGTCCCATTCGATTAGCAGCATACATTGATACAAAAAAACTCATCCCATATGTAACATATCGCGTCAACATATAAAGCATCACTTTATTTTTCAGTACTAACTTTATCCCTCTTAAAATTTTCATTTCAATTCATTTACACGATGAGACAAATGATAATTGTAGACACAAACTGAAAGAAACACTAAAAAATAAATATATGGCTGCTGCATCATCCATGCTCTATGAAGATAAATCAAAAGCATCGCACCAATAAGACAAATTCTAAGACGGAAAGGAGCATTCAATAACGACATATAAGCCCATAAAAGTGACAAGAAAAATCCAACATACCCGAGTCTGAGCAACATCCCCCGGTAATCAGAAAGGACAATTTCATCATCAGTCGTTCCGACTCCAAACAATAATTTTGATGAATGAAGAAATTGTTCATAGTAAAATGCACCTGTTTGATTAATTCTTTCATCTAACGCATTAGACAAAGAATTTGTTGATTGGTAAGCTTCAAAAACACGTTCTAAATTCCGTTCATAAAACAAATATATTAATTGTTCCTGTAACCCTTTACTCAAAAATAGAAATACAAGAAGCATCATTAATAAAATTGATATATATATCCATAGTTTTTTCAATCCGGCTTTATTATATACAAAATCATAAATTTCACCCAAAGCTGCAAGTACAAAAAAATTCATTGAGAATGTCAAGATACCACACATTACAATTCCTATATTAACTTTCTGCTTCAAAAATCGGTCTATCAAAAAAACAAATCCCAAAATAATCGCAAAGTGCCCCGGCTCCTGCAAAGGTCCACAAGCCCTTGGTATCATTGAAGGAATATAGCTATGAATTGTTACAAAACAACCATATATATGATAATTTAGATCTGCTAATTCATGAACGTTAGAACGGGCTTCTACAACATAATAAGGAATATACTGTATTAAACCTGTTACAAAAAATAGAGTTATCAGGATGGAACCTATTGCAAAAAAAATAATGATTTTTCTAAATATCAAATATAGGTTATTCAAAATCTCATTTTTCCAGGTAACTAAAAGCACAAACGGAAAGACAACAAAAAAACGTACCAATATACCCCATATTCCTATATCTATTCTAAGATTAACATACATGAAAAACAAAAAGCCCGAAAACACCAACCACATTCTAGGAATTGTAAATATCATTTTTTTCCTATTGTACAAAAAAAATGATGCAATCACAACCAACATCCCCGCCAATACTTTCAAAAAATTCTCGTATGAATTCCAAATAAAAAATGAGTCTAAAACGGTCAATAACCATAAAATACCTGCACCTACAGCAAATTTTTCAACAACACTTGTTCGCATGCTATCTAATATCATCCTCTGTTAAAATATCTCCTCGTTGGAAATCGCGGCGACTGATTTTTGTCATTATAATATCATAATATTTTGGAGAAAGCCCAAAACCGGGACGAAATGAACGTACGTTATTTTCAGTAAAAGCTTCTCCCTTTTTTATATTATGAAAAGCATATAAAGAACGACGTTTACGACGTTCCGTTTCCGAAATATCATATTTAACATTGCCCAGAACTTTTTCAACATTACGCACATCCTGCACCATTTGTTTAAACTCGTGTGGCTCCATTGAAAATGCGGCATCCGGTCCCCCAACAGAACGAGAGAGGATAAAATGTTTTTCAACAATAGTTGCTCCTAAAGCAACCGCTACCATTGGCACTAAACTTCCCATTGAATGATCTGAAACACCAACGCGAACGCCAAAACGATTTTTCATATCAGGTATTGTCTGCAAATTAGCTTTCTCATAAGAAGCCGGATAATCAGATGTACATTTTAACAAAGAAATATCGTTATTCCCTTCTTCATGGCATACTTTCAAAGCTAAAGCAATATCTTCCTCATCACCTACTCCCGTTGAAAGAATTATCGGTTTCTTTTTTTTTGCTATATAACGGATTAAAGGAATATCATTGATTTCAAAAGAGGCTATCTTATACAGCGGAACATTCATTTGTTCTAAAAAATCAACTCCAGCACAATCAAAAGGTGTAGAAAAAAAGAGCAATCCTAATTTTTCAGCAAATGCTTTCAACCTTGGCTGCCATTCATAAGGTAACATTCCTTGCTTATAAAGATCATATCTCTTAATACCATCCCATAACCCTCCTCTTATCGGTCCAAAAAACTCATTATCAATATCCATAACGAGCGAATCCGGCGTATAGGTCTGAATTTTAACGGCATCTGCCCCGGCATCTGCCATTGCCTCTATCGTTTTTATCGCCAAATCGTAATCATGATTATGATTTGCAGATAACTCTGCAATAATAAAGGCCTCTTTCTTATTTAAGAATTTTTCTATTCCCATTTTATAGGATTTTCCCTATTAAATTTCACAAATTGATTTATAAGTTTTTCTCTCCCAATTTTATTGAATCTAGATTTAGGAGTTCGTACTATAACATATTTTTCTCCATTAATATGTTCCTCCCCTTCCTTTTCTGCTCCAAAAAAGAGAGAGAGTTGATAGGCATTTGTATTACCAAACAATATATGGCTAACTAAATAATCAAATCCCAAATAATTAAATATTAACTGTTTATAGTAGTAGTGCATCTCTAAACCCAGCCCTGTACCATCTAAATCCGGAGCAAGGTAATACCCCGGATCACATTCTGACCTTAAATAGTCAATATTTACAATACTCAGGACTCCAATAGGTTTATTCTCTCGAAACATCAACCAATAAAAAGCATCCTCCCGCATTTTCAATTTCCTAAGGAACGTTAAATGATTCTCCCAAGTAATCTCATTTTGATTTATCATCCATTTCCTCGTTTTATCATGATTTCTCCATTCCCAAACAAGTTTAATTTCTTCTTTAGAAAGAGAAACAAAGTTTTTATAAGAATAAACATCTACCGTATAGACTTTATCTCTATCTATCAGCATATTTTTTTAAATAAATCAATATAACGTTCTTTTATATCATGAAAATTTAATGATGCCTTATGCCTATTTAGCATATCCTTTAACGTATCTCTTAATCTTATTTTCAAATCACCATCCATCAAATTTCCTATCCCATTCACTAGATTTTTCCCGACTAACAAATCATACAATTTCACCTGATTATCGACATAATATCCTGCAATTACATCTACATCTCTCGATAATGCTTCTAGACATATCGTACTAGTTGACAATATCGCCAAAGATACACGGTCAAACAACAATGCAATCTGCTCTGCCGATAGATCTACGTGAATAATAATTTTTTTCTCTTGTAAAGCCTTGATTCGAACCGATGAAAAAGATGTTGTCAAAATGACATGAATCTCACAATTTGGAGTAAACGATTTTAGATAATCTACAACTTTTTCAGTCATAAAATATTGATCCGTCCCACCAAAACAAATGACAATACCATTTCGATTTACAACTCTATCTGCAAATTTCTCCCTAAAAGGTTTTCTAAGAATCGCCCATTCTACTCCACAGAAAATCTTTGTATATGGTTCTACAGAAAAAATACAAGGATTGGTTTCTGCAAAATTAAATAACAAATCCGCATAATAATGCCTATCATTTGTCCCTAAACAAACTAACTTACATCCTTTCTCCTTTATTTGCTTTTGATACTCCGAAGTAAAAAAATAATTATCTAAAAACACTATTTCATCTCCACACAAATAATCCAAGAAAATACTTAGTTTAGAATCATCACTAGGTAACGACACAAGTTTACAAACTTTTTCAACTTCATTTATCTGATACAATGTTGGCTCCTGTGTAAAAAACGTACATTCAAAAACGTCTTTTAGCATATCGGCAAGAGCCAAGGTTCGAATAAAATGTCCCCAACCGATTTTAATTCCTGCATCTGCTCTAAAGAAAAGTTTCCTCATATCCGCTCTCTACGCCTTAAGTGAAAGAAAGTTTTTAATAAAATAGCATATCTAGACTCTTGCGACAAATAAACAGAAACCATCGGATCAACATGATGATTAAATATTCCATATTCTCGAATAATACAAGATAAACGACTTGCTATTTTTTTTCGCTGAAATGCTTCTTTTGCTGTTTTTTTATTACCTCGTAATAAATTTACAACAGCACCCAAGCTATAATAAACACGCTGCCCGATATGAGTTAAAAAAAAGAATTTCCGTATTAATTTATGATACTTGGAAAGTCCTTTAGGATCTTTCACTATTAGTTTACACTCTGGATCAAAAACACACCATTCACAACGAGAAAAAAATGGGATCTCTAAAATTGGAGGAAATAATCTTTCAAGTACTTTAATGATAAATATCGCATCTTTTTTACTATCTATTGGGATAAATGCTTTTTCTATTAGATTTGGTTCTGCCAGAATAGCAAATGAATATCGATGCTGATTCAACAAATTGATTACACTAGAATCTGCATTTTTTCTTCTCTCGAAATTTAAAAATGTAAAATATTCTTTACTAATTTTCTCCTGCTCATATATACATCCATCATAATTTTTTATTAGTTTCTTAATCTTACTTTTTAAATGTTTCCTGTATTCTAAATAATTCAAAATCTTCGTATCTAATTTTTGCTCTATATAAAAATTATCTAAAAATGAATCTAACGTAAAATATGTAGAATCTAAGCTATCTATCCATTCTATATTTCGATATAATTCACCATAACAACCAATATTCAAAAACCTCTCCTCTAGGTTTTCAAAAGCTGACATCACATAGTTAGAACTTGAATAAACACTCGCATAAAACCCATACTTATCAATATATTTATCCCAGAATAAATCCACGGGTTCAGGAGTACTCCAATCCATTATTTTCAGAGGCAAATCAAATCTTTCTGAATAAATCTTATCTACTTCTAAATCTCCATTTTTAGTATTTGTCAATTGGCTATTACCTACTCCATAAGTCAATACAGGCTTACAACCATCCGATAAGAAAGCAGCTAATATCATTCTCGCATCAAGTCCTCCCGTCATACATACACCAATGTCCCCGTTAAAACATTTGACGATCTTTCGTGTAATCTTTTGAAGATCCGAACAAAACTCATCAACTAATTCTTCTAAAGGTCGTTCACTTATCTTGTATGGACTACTGAGGTATAATTGCTTTTTACAGAACGAGCCTTCCTCAAGATCTATTTCTAAATACTCACTACCTAATAATTTCTGAATCTCGTTAAATACAGTACCATTACCTAAAATATTATACTGAAAAATTTGCTCGATAACATTAAATTCATTTATTCCCAATTCTATTGGAAGAGCTAAAGCGATTTCATATAAACAATTACTTATGCACCATTGCCCCTTATTCTCATAATAATACGCATTAAAAATATTATTAGCATCACAAAAAACATAAACTTTTTCAGACTTTTTTAATGCCAATAAATAATTCCCAATGAGATTTTTACGAATTTCCAAAAGATCCCCGGAAAAATCATTATAAATCTGTTTTAAAGCTACAGCCCCAATACTTTCTTTATAAACAAATGTACCGACACCTGATATAAAATCATTTCCAAATTCGCAATAATTTTCATTATCAATTTTCAGTTTTTTAAATGCAATAACAGATATATTATCCTTTTCAAAACTGGAATAATTATGAAATCCAATTCCCAAATTATGTCTCTTGAATTCAAGAAATACATCTTTATCATTTCCTAAAAATAATCTTGCCATAATTCAAAATTAATATACTCTTACAATATTGATCTGGATAATATTTACAATTGCATTATAACAAAAACATACTTACATGACATTCAGTATATTACAAAAACAAATATTAATTTAATCGATTAAAACCGGAATGACATACAGGTCCTTTCAATTCCTTCATCACATCCCTTCCATCTTCAAACTCTCTAATATCAGCAAATAATTTATCCAATTCATAAAAATACCCTTCCAGTATCTCCGGTGTATGACAAAGACAAGTATACATACTATTCCCGACTAAATAACCTTTAGCCAACATTTGCTGAGTAATATAGGTTTTATAAGCAAGTTTTTTTTCACTACTAAATGTATATCCGGCAAGAGCAGGTATTCCCCACTGAGTAATAGATATTTCATGTTTATCCGCAAGTTCTTGCCATCTTTTCTTGTTACTTTTTCCAATCTCCGTGATTTTTTCCCAAGATTTTTCTCTTTCCATAACATTCAATGTAGCTAAGGCTGCTGCAGGTCCAATCCGCTCAGTCCAAAATGTACTACTAATAAATGTTTTTCCATCTGCAACTTGCATTATCTCCTTTTTGCCAACAATCGCAGAAATCGCATATCCGTTACCTAAGGTTTTACTATAAATCGCCATGTCTGGTTCCACTCCATACTTTTTATAAAGCCCACCAAATGTTTCCCGGAAACCACTTGTACATTCATCAAAAATCAATATGATACCCCTTTCATCACAAAGTTCTCGAACCTTTTGAAGAAAATTATTTTCAGGTCCCATATTGCGTTGTACCTCCATTTTAATTACGCCAATATCGTTTTTACGAACAACATCCACCAATCCTTCAAAATTGTTATAATAAAATGGAATCGTATACCCTTTCAATGCATTCGGGACACCAGCAGTATCAAGTCCTGCCAAATGTAAATGATTCAAATTACCGTGATCCGCTATATTCGCAGAAAGATACCAATCATGCCAACCATGATAACCACAAACAGCGACTTTATCTTTTCCACTTGCGGCTCTAGCTATTCTAATCGCAATTGCATTCGCTTCTCCTCCTGTTCTCGCCAAACGCACCATATCTGCCCAAGGATCTAAAGAAAGTAATCTTTCAGCCAACTGTACTTCTTCCGGACAATTAAACGTAGACATATTTCCATCACGGATAACTTTCATAACAGCTTCATCAACCTCATCATTCCCGTACCCCAAAGTATTAGTTCCGATCCCCATTATCGTGACATCTATATATTCTTTACCATCCAAATCCCATACTTTGCATCCTTTAGCTTTGCTAAAATATGATGGCCATTGTTCCGGTAAAAACATCTCCGGTCTTTTAGATAGCAACATCGTTCCTCCAGGAATCAATGTCTTCGCTTTTTTATAAAGTTCTTGTCCTTGCCCCATATAATTACTTTATTTTTTTATCGTTATTTATAGACTTCATATATCCTTCATTACGTTCATACATAGAATTTATCTCCAAAATTTCAGGATGTATTTGAAGATATTCAACATATTCCTCACAACTCTTATCATATCCAAGAGCCTCGATAAGCCTTTTCACTAATTCAAAATCTTCAGCCGTGTCAACTGTCATCCTATAATTGGAATAATCTTCTTTACAATACAATTTTTCTGATTTAAAAAGATTCCCTCCTTTTACCGTACCATTTTTCCATATATATGAAGTAACATGTTCTCTTTCTGATTGCATTGTGGCTTCATCATATGCTTTTAATAATGCAGAAAACTTAAACACCTCCACATCCATGCCATCCGGGAAAGATTTTGTATCTGCAGATACATAATCAAAATTACCATTTATCGCCAATTCAATAACCCTGTCTACAATTAATGGATCAATCAAAGGACAATCAGAGGTAATTCTCACTACATAATCAGGATCTTCCGGCAGAGCAGTGTGATAAAATCGATCAAGAACATCATTAATAGAACCTTGATAAACATCAACATTCATCTTTTTTGCGACATCAACTATATATACAGCATTAGGTTCGGTTGTCGTTGCCACTTTAAGTTTCGTGATATTTTTTGATTGGAGTAATCTCGAAAGATGTATTTCAAGTAAAGTTCGATCATTAACTGTTTTTAATATTTTGGCTGGAAGACGAGTTGAACCATACCGAGCCTGAGTAATTGCTAATACTTTCATTTTATTTCCAATTTACAGGAGACAATAACTCCTTTTCCTTTATTTCTATCGAACGAACAAAATCAATATCCTCAAGTAAAATATTATAACCGAGATTTTTTATATTTGATTCCAATTGTTCTTTGGTATCAACACCTATTAAAACCCCATTCGTGTATTCCGAAGAATACACATACCCTAAAGCCAATTCTTCTATTTTTAGACAATGAACTTTACAATAAGAATGTAAGCTTTCAACATATTTCCTTAGAGGAAGTAATTTCCCTTCAAAATTCTTCAATGGCTTAAAAAATAAACCTTGAAGAAAAACAGATCGAACATGGATTTCAACATTTCTTTCTTTTAATAATGGGAAAAATTCCTCAAACTGTCGATCAAAAATATTGTACGGGAATTGTAATATATCAAAAGTAATATCTCTATCAAGCAAGAACTTCAATTCATCTACATTATAAAGAGAAAAACCTATTTTTGTAACTTTTCCTTCTTCTTTCAATGACAAAAATTCTCTCCACATCCCTTGTTTCTCTCTAAAAAAATCAAAATGATGAATCAAATAACCATAAAGTTTTTTTTGATTCAAGGTATATAAAGATTCCTCAAAGATTGTCTTTACAGAGCGAGAAGATCGAGGATATTTAGATATAATACGAAATTTCATATCATTCTCTTTCAATACTTCACCAAGAACCTTTTCACTTGCTCCGTAAGCACTAGAGGTATCCAATATTTTAATTCCTTTATTGCCAGCCAATGACAATATTGTTTCTACCGACTCTTTTGAAACTTGTCCAGACTGATTATTAACACCGTAATTCAATCCAAATTGAACCGTACCTAAAATTAATTTAGTTGAGCTATCCATATACGTCCACCAATAATTCAAATAATATTTCTTTCTCACGATATAAAAATCACACAAATTTGGAAGTGACAAGTTTCACCGCATTTTCAAGTCGATATTATTATTTAGTATCTCGAACTTTCAATATTTTTTTCTTAAAAACTTATTTCTCACCACTTCGGTGATACTAATAGGCACAATTGAAATAAAGAATACAAATGTGCAATATAACAATTGAATGATTATTGGATTATTCATGCGTGTTATTGTGGAAAATCTAGATAAAGGGATAAAACCTATCACGAACATTTGGCATAAAAAAATTGACCAAGAATTTATCCCACACCATTCTATAAGTCGAATCGTTCTTACATCCTTTATTTTTCTAAAAACGCTCAACAACATATATATAAATATTAGACTCCAAAAATAAATCGGATAATTCTGCCCATTCCATTCTCCATAATAAACGAATGGTTCTAAATTTACATTCCGGAAATATATCAAATAAATCAATGACAAAATACCCAATACACCTAACGCCCATGATTTATATTTGTCGTTATTCAACCAAATATAAGCAATTGCCGCTAAAAATAAATGCCGAATGCATAAAATGCTATACAATCTGTTTATATGAACAAAGTAGGA
The DNA here is from genome assembly GCF_959596855.1 of uncultured Butyricimonas sp. Taxonomy (NCBI): domain Bacteria; kingdom Pseudomonadati; phylum Bacteroidota; class Bacteroidia; order Bacteroidales; family Odoribacteraceae; genus Butyricimonas; species uncultured Butyricimonas sp. The sequence goes on along the minus strand of NZ_CAUFYA010000037.1, from coordinate 24,818 downwards.
GCAACCAATATTTAATAATACACATATACCCAAAAGTAGTATAATCCCCCGTCCCGCATTTTCATATTTTTCTAACAACATATATAAAAATGGAGCAAGTATCCATATTTGCAAATACTCCCACACATAATAAGACCCCGGTCCCCATCCACCTAAAAGCAACATTCTTTTAATCATATCAATATCCCCAATTATTATTAGATATAGTAATTGAAAAAATGTTAGAACTATCACAGGCACCACAATTCTTCTAAATAATTTAACAAATCGTTCTTTAGAAAACCAATATTGAAACATTTTCTCTCTATTTTTTAAAGAAAGGAACGCAAGATAGAATGTCACAGAAAAAAATATCGGGACAGCTTGCCCTATATGGCACACAGAATAAGTATCTTTTAAAATAGACTTATCCAACGAATGCAAGAACAAGACAAATATAATCGCCATTCCTTTTAAAAAGTTTATCTCGGGCAAATATTGTTTCATGATTTACTTTCTCACAAATTCCAGAACTCGATCAATCACGTATTCTTGTTCCTCTTCTGTCAATGTCGGGAACATCGGTAAACTCAAACAATGTTCGTAATACTTCTCTGCTACTGGACAATCTTTTTTCTTACATCCCAATTGTTGATAATAAGGTTGCATATGTACCGGCACATAATGGACTTGAGCGTATACTTTATTTTCCCGCAAATGATTATACAACCCTAACCGATCCTCAACTTGAATAATATAAAGATGAAAAGCGTGATATACATTCCCCAATACCTTGGGAGTATTAATACCTTCTACTGCTTGAAAAGCTTCATAATACCTATGAGCGATCTCTTGTCTACGCATCAAACCTTCGTTCGCCCTCTTCAATTGAGAAACACCCAATGCAGCTTGAAAATCAGTCATTCGGTAATTAAATCCCAACTGCTGCATCTCGTAATACCACCCTCCGTGATTCTCATGTAGGGAAGTTGGATCTTTCGTGATCCCATGCGTGCGGTACAAGCTCAATTTTTTATATAACTCCTCATCATTCGTCGTTACCATGCCACCCTCTCCCGTGGCAATATGCTTTACCGGATGAAAGGAGAAAACACCGATATCCGCGTATTTCCCATTCCCACAGAATTGTTTATCTCCTTTACTATCCATAAAATAGCCCCCGGGAGCGTGACAAGCGTCTTCAAGTATCCATAAACCATATTCATCTGCAATCCCTCTCATCTCTTCCAAATTCTGGGGATAACCCGCGAAATCGACCGGAATAATTCCTTTAAATGTACCTTTAGGATTTTCAGCCAATAATTGACGTAACTTGACAGCATCCATCAAATAAGTATCCTTGTCAATATCACAAAACACGACCTCTCCCCCACAATAACGAACACAGTTGGCACTAGCTGCAAATGTCATTGGAGTCACGATCACTTTATCCCCCGGCTTAACTCCTAAAGAAGAAGCTGCCAAATGCAACCCGGCGGTAGCATTATTTACCGCTACCGCATATCTTACTCCCACGTATTCGGCAAAAACTTTCTCAAATTCAGTGATCTTGGGTCCTTGCGTAAGATAATCCGAACATAACGTTTCGACAACCGCCTGAATATCCTCGTCCGTGATATGTTGCCGACCATAAGGAATCGCCCTTTCTATCATTTCACCTCAAAATTAGGATCAACAAACCTTTTAATATTCTCTCGCATACTCTCCACGGTTTCCCATTCTATATTATTATCCGAACTATAATGGAATCCATCCGGAACATAAACAGCATGATGATGTTTTACATACTCTTCTCTGGAATGATTGAACGAAACAGAAGGCATAATCACATAATACTTTCCTAGATCAATGGTATCTAGTGCATCCGTTATTGTTATCATCTCTTCATGCAATTTCTCTCCTGGACGAATGCCGACCTCCACTTGCGGTAAAGTTGGGGCTATTGCAGTTGCAACATCCTTGATATGATAAGACGGAATTTTGGGAATAAAAATCTCTCCTCCCAGGTGATGAGCGATAGCATACATTACCAGATCAACTCCCGCTTCTAATGATATATTAAAACGAGTCATCCGCATATCAGTAATTGGCAATTCTTTTGCCCCACTATTTCGTTTATTAATAAAAAACGGAATCACAGAGCCTCTAGACCCCATCACGTTTCCATAACGAACAACAGAAAATCGGATATCTCTACTTCCCTTTATATTATTAGCGGCTACAAATAATTTATCTGATGTCAATTTGGTTGCTCCATATAAATTAATCGGGGCACAAGCCTTGTCCGTTGATAAAGCAACAACATGCTTTACTCCCATCTGCAAAGCAGCATTAATCACATTTTGTGCTCCATGAACATTAGTCTTAATACATTCTTCCGGGTTATACTCTGCTGTATCAACTTGCTTGATTGCGGCAGCATGAATAATCACGTCAATCCCTTCACAAGCCCGCTTCAATCGCTCTCCATCACGTACATCTCCAATAAAAAAACGTAATTGAGGATAACTATTCTCCGGATACTTTTGTTTCAATTCAAACTGCTTCAACTCGTCACGCGAATAAATCACAATTCGTTTTACATTTGGGTAATCTCTCAAAATCGTTTCAATAAACTTTTTACCAAAAGAACCTGTTCCCCCGGTTATCAACACAGACTTATTATTCAACATAATACGCTAATTATATTATCTTTATTTAGTTATTTTGCACGCACGAAAACACACTACTTGTGCTTCAGCAAAAGAAGCGTCCCCTCCGGTATAATAGCTTGATCCGGCATAGAAGTACCGTCGAGGGTGACGCTGTTACCGGGGGTTGCGTAACCCGGCATATCTCTCGTTGTAAGCGGCGAACTCCCGCTTTGCAAGTATATTAAACACTTTTATTGTAACATCAAAACCATTCTCCCGCGATTGCAGGAATCGTTTGACAATCTCCTCCTCCTCTTGCCTCACGGTGACAACCAAACGCGCACGCTCTTCCCCCAGACGCGTATGTTCTTCCAACGGCAACATCATCGCCCCGACCGCATCATCATACAGGCAAATGGCATCCCACCAAGACAACAACATTTCACGATTTCCACCCCGCGTATACCCCAACGCCTCTGTCACCAATCGCCCGGCAAGTTCTCCACACTCCTCGTCCCCGGCAAAATAATAACAGTTGCATAACAAACGGCAAATATTCGGCGTGCGGCAAGGCAACGCGATCTTGCCGTTCCCCCGTGCCGAGAGAATCCGGTACGCCGCATCCAAACCGTTTTTCAAGTAACTCAAGTCCGAGTACACCTGGTAGACATCCATCTTGTCCGCTGCATAACCCGCCCGGGTATCCACAGAAATATCATCGTTTTGCAACTGCCCGGGATACAAGTGAACGATCGATTTCGCTCGCTCGTGAATAATACCGGGAGTTCCAAAATCACGCTCCAGCCACGGGTACACCCGTACCATAGAGTACACCGTCAGGTAACCGTGTAACAAGCCCGACAATCGTGCCGGGGGATACGACCGGAGATCAAGGTTGTCCAATTGCTTGTACAAATCGTGAAATAAACCTTTTTCCATTTGTATTTTTTGATTTACGATTTTAGATTTATGATTTCAATTGTACTTGTTGACACTTTTTTCAATCGCAAATCGTGATTCATAAATCTTAAATTAATCCATTTGTTTTACTCTATTTTTTCCAAGAATGAACCCGGGATATAAGACGTGGCGATCGATGCCACTCCTTCCAAGCGGATTACCACCCGTTTGTGCCCTCTCAAACGCACCAATTCGCCTTCCAGTCCCTGTAACGGACCTTTGATCACCCGAACCCGGTCTCCTCGCTTGAGGTCTTTATTCAATATCTCGATGCCGGCAGGCGAGAAATCCAGCAGGAACATGAAATCTTCCATTTGCTTGTCAGGAACGATCAAAGAACAATGCCCTTCTATATCTTTCAAGTAAACGATATTCAGTGAACACTCGTTGATCAGGGAGAAACTCGTCACCTTGTCCGTGTGGATAAAAATCAACCCATGAATCAAAAGCACGCGGATCATCTTGCGACCCAACGGGGTTTCCCGCACTTGTTCTTCCAGCGGGAGGAAATTCTCTATTCCCAGTTCGTCCAGTTTCTTCTTGATCAATAATTCCTGGTTCACTCGCGTGTAAGCGACATACCAGTGTAGTTGTTTCTCCTTGATCATGTAATTATTTATTCACCTTCTTTACAAACGTTTTTTTGATACTTCGGCAATTCCGCGGGATGAGCCGACCGGACGCGCTTCGCGCACTAACCCTCTCACCGGTTTTGATTTATTGCCATGTGTTTCACGCACCCCACTTAAACAGTGCTATGTATTATAGACGCACGAAAGCTGTTTCGCAAAACGATATTTTATATCAGAAAACGATCATTTAATGATATTAACAATATTAATATTCACTTTTATGTACACACAAGTGTAAACACCTAATTACGAGAGTCAAAAAAAAATCTAATAAAAGTATTGCGATACTCAAAATTGATGTATATTTGCACCGCATCAAACGATCGTTTAAAAATATCACATAATAATCTCATATTCAACTCCAAAACTCCACCACATCGCTGTTTTGCCCCATTGACGATTAATACTACTCTTTTTAACATCATCCCGTTTTCTCTTCCACCAATACCTATAGAAGACCCACTGTAATTATACCCAAATAATACCGTAATCATACCCCTCCTTCGTTCTTCCTCCGTTTATCCTCTGAACATCCTATAATCTTTCATATAGAAACACTGGAGCAGAACTACTCGAACATCAGCCCTATGAACTTATTACCTTGGGTTCTCGGTAGGATTGCATTGGGTCTTCTATGGGTGCAAATATGAAATATCAACTAAAATTAATACCTTCGCCGGGAATATAACTTTCGAGGGAACACCGAATTCTCTCGGAACTAAAACAAAAAAAGAATGCTGGATCACAAACTCACTATATTCTACCACACGGCAAAACATCTGAACACCACGAAAGCGGCTGAAATTTTACGGATTTCCCAACCGGCAGTGTCCAAAAGTATCAAAGAACTGGAACGGGAAATGGGACTAACCCTTTTTGAACGGGAAAAAGGAAGATTGGCACTTACCCCTGCCGGGAAATACCTGCTGGAACAAAGCGAAGACCTTATCGAACGGGAACGCGCGATCACGTTCAACCTGCAACACATGAAAGAAGAGTTTTCCGGCACGCTCCATATCGGGGCAAGCACCACGCTCTCGCAATACATCCTACCCGAACTTCTGGCCCAGTTTCGAGAACGTTACCCCCAGATAAAAATCAACTTGATTAGCGGCAACACGGATCAGATCGAACAGGAACTCCTCAACCGGAATATTCAACTCGCATTCATCGAGGGAACACCTTCACAACCGGATATTCATTACATACCTTTCCTGAAAGATGAAATCGTACTGGTAACCTCATCCAAAAACACAACGTGGGATTCAATTACCAAGGCACAATTGCAAGAACTGAAATTCGTGGTGCGCGAGAAAGGTTCGGGTACTTACAACATCATCCAAAGACATCTCTCCGACACCGGAATTGCAATCAATGACCTCAACCAACAAATGGTAATCGGAAGCACGGAAGGCATCAAACAATACTTGAAATACTCGGATTGCTATGCCTTGGTTTCTATTTTCTCCATTCGAGATGAATTAGCTTGCGGGATGCTCAAGATCGTCGACATGGACGACCTCGAGATCACCCGAACCCTTTACGCCATCCACAAACAGGGACAAATAGACTCTTATGCCGAATTGCTGCTGAGATTCTGCGAACAACGCAAGAAAATCTTATGATTCAGTGATTGAAGAATCACCCCATCGGCAATCACTGGCTCCTTGAATCTTTGAATTGTTTCGGGCAGAAAAGATAGACCAGAAAACTACACACGAGTATAATGATCCCCGTGGTCACGAACAAATTCCCTATTCCGACCAGCGGGGACACAAGGCTCCCGAACAAAAATTGGAAGAAACCGAGTATTGCCGAGGCACATCCCGAGTTCGTTCTCTCCAAATCCAGAGCAAGCGAAGTTGTCGGTGGCATAATCGTCCCGAAACACAAGGCAAGCAACACGAACATCCCTTCCACCACGATAAAAGATAATTCCATAATCAACGCCGCTGCCGTGAAAACACTAAGTAACAGAAAAACTTTCGTCATCATCGACAATACCTTCTGTTCATTCCGAAAGAAAGAAACCAGTACACTCCCGATCATAATACAAAAAGCATTCGCCCCGAAACACAGGCTATATTGAGCGGGAGATAACCGGTAATGCGATTGAAAAATAAAAGGGGAAGCCGCTATATACGCGAAAAACACACCAAAAGCCAAAGCCTGCGTGAGCACGTAACGCATAAACCTCCGGTTTTTCAAAATCGGGACAAAACCTTTCAACGCTGAAAACGTGCTGCCTTGAACGCGTTTCTCACGGGAGTGCGACTCCCGGAAGACAAAAGTCATAAAAAACAAAATCATCCCGAAAGCGAATAGTATACCGAATATTCCCCGCCAATCCGTCACGTTCATCATCACACCTCCCAGTACCGGTGCGGCAATAGGGGCGATCCCCTGTATTCCCGCGAGCAGGGAAAAGAACACCGACAATTCCCGTCCGGAATACAAGTCGACAATGATCGAACGGGCAATCACGACACACCCCGCCCCGAATATACCCTGCACGAGACGAAAAAACAGGAAATAGTAAATCGTGGGAGAAAAAATACAAGCGACTGTTGCCAAAGAAAATACACCCAAAGAAAACGCCAAAGGACGTACACGCCCGTACTTGTCACTGACCGGACCAAGGAACAGCTGCCCGAGGGCAAGCCCCAGCATCCCGAACGTCAGGCTCAACTGCACGAGTGAAACCGATGTCCCGAAATATTGCTGCATCTGGGGAAAGGCAGGTAAGTACACATCGGTCATAATGGGTCCGAAAGCTGTCAGCGAACCCGTGAAAAGAAGTAAGAATACTTTTGAATTTTTATTTTTTACCATAATACAAATTATTTCATGTTATATATTATCCTTTTTCGGGGGCAAAGATACCGAGATGTCCTCAACCGACTATTTCCATTATCCGCTCGTCGTTGTCCATTTTGAGAACAAATAATTCGATAAATGACCTTTTTCCATTACTTTTGTACAAAAACAGGAATACATGAAGCCATTTTACACCACCACCGAAGAACCACTCGTGACCGGGACATCCGACTTGAATATGATTTTTGACCGTCCATACCGGCTGGATAGCGGATTAATACTATTCTGTCGGGAAGGGACGGCAGAAATCGAGATCGATTTAAAAAAATATCCTGTTGTACCCAACGCCGAAGTTGTGATTCTACCGGCAACCACCCTATCGCTCAATAGTTCATCACCGGAATTTCGGGTCGATTACATCGCTTTTTCCAAAGCACTCATGGACGAAGTTTCTTTTCGTCTGGAAGCCCCGTTTTTCGGCTTTTTGAAAGAGCATCCCGTGTGCTCCCACGCGGAAGGAATAAGAATCGATATCATAAACGAACTTATAAAAATGGTCACTCTCGTGTATCACGACCGACAAAACACATTCCGTAACCCGATCATTAAAAACCTGCTGCAATGCTTTTTTCTGAACATGTACGACAAGACACAAAAGTTTTTTGCCAGTGAAAAAAAAGGACACGACCGGGCAGAAGAGATTTTTCACGGTTTTATTTCCCTCGTGCAGAAACATTACCTTCAACAAAAGGAAGTCACTTTTTACGCCGATGAATTATGCATCTCGCCCCGCTACTTGACAGCCATCACGCGAAAAGTCACCGACGAATCGGCAAAAGAGATTATCGACAAACATGTCATACTTGAAATAAAAGTATTGCTGCAATCGACGGAAATGACCATTCAAGAAATCTCCAACCATCTGAACTTCCCCAACCAATCCTATCTGTCCCGTTACTTCAAAAGGCACACGGGTAAGAATCCGGTTGATTACCGGGATAAAAAGAGTGCCCCCTCTACTATATCTTTAAGTAATACCCTCTGAATATTTTTTATTTCCAAAATTCATAGATTTAGAAGAATTTTGCACCGAACAAAATTTTAAATAGATCATGAGCAAAATTCAACTGAACAAAAATCAAAAAGAAGTACTCTTCATCGTAGCGATGTTTCTTGTACCATTTCTTGATCCGGGCTTTGCCCTCTTATTAGGTCTGATTTTATCATTGACGATCGGACACCCGTTCCTGTCCATTAATAGTCGTGTCACCCATATACTTTTACAAATATCCGTTGTCGGCCTCGGTTTCGGCATGAATGTAGGTCAAGCTATTGAAGCCGGAAAAACAGGAATCCTTTTCACGATCGTTTCCATCGTGGTCACCATCAGTCTGGGACTTTTCTTTACCCGTAAACTACGGGTGGCAAGGGATACCGGCTTTTTGGTTTCCGGGGGTACCGCCATTTGCGGGGGAAGCGCCATCGCAGCTCTGGCTCCCGTTATCAATGCAAAAGACAAAGATATCACGGTCGCCATGGGAACAATCTTCATGTTAAACGCCGTGGCTCTATTCATATTCCCGCCTCTCGGACGTTGGTTGGAAATGAACGACCATCAATTCGGCTACTGGTGTGCTATCGCCATTCACGACACAAGCTCGGTAGTCGGTGCTGCCAAAACATACAGCAACGAGGCATTGGTTATCGCTACCACAACCAAACTGATCCGGGCATTGTGGATCATACCCGTATCGCTCATTGCCGCATTCTTTTACAACAAAGGAACAAACAAAAAATCAAAAATTTCGATTCCTTATTTCATCTTCTTGTATGTCATTGCCATGATTGTTGCAACCTACACCCCACAATGGAATCATCTCTACACGGAAATCGTCAGCTTTGCCAAAGTGGGAATGTTGTTTACCCTGTTCTTGATCGGTGCCGGACTTTCTAAAGATACGATCAAACAAGTCGGCTTCAAACCCATCTTGTTGGGTATCATACTATGGATTTGTATCAGCATCTTGTCTGCTAGCGTAATTCTACTTCTCTGATTATTACGTTCATTTTTTCATTATACATAAAAAGGCTGCCTAAAAAGTAAATAGACAGCCTTTTTTATATTATCATGACCTCTCTATAAACTTTTTTCTAATCTTTTAAAATTATATAATACACATAGTAATTAAATTTGTCAGCAATGTATTGAGAATCATATCAAAATATCTAACGAAATTTTTTATGACAATGCGTGCAAATTATTTAAATCTATTACTCGTCCTGCTCGCGGGATTTCTTCCCCTCAGTATGCAGGCAGCAGAACCCGAAAAAAAGGTGATTCTGTACACTCCCTACACGAAAATAGCCGTGCCGCCGGGAGAATCTGTAAACTACAACATTGACGTCATCAACAACGGTGACGAAGTGAAAAACGCCGACATTACCATCAAGGGAATGCCCCGGGGATGGAAGTACGAGATCAAAGCCGGAACATGGACTGTGAACCAACTTTCCGTCCTCCCGAAAGAGAAGAAAAACTTCTCCCTGAAAGTGGATATTCCGTTAAAGGTAAACAAAGGCACTTACCGTTTTTCCGTCATGGCGGAAGGATTAGGCGAACTCCCTTTGAGTATCACGGTCTCGAAACAGGGTACTTACCAAACGGATTTCACCACGAACCAACCCAACATGCAAGGAAATTCGAAGTCGACATTCACGTTTAATGCCACGCTGAAAAACCAAACGGCGGACCAGCAACTTTACGCCCTTATGGCACAAGCCCCCCGGGGATGGAATGTGGTCTTCAAGGCAAATTACAAACAAGCAACTTCCGCTCAAGTGGAACCGAATGCTACCCAAAACATCACGATCGATATCAATCCGCCTGCCAATGTTGAAGCAGGGACATACAAAATTCCCGTTCGCGCGGCAACCAGCACGACTTCCGCGGACATGGAACTCGAGGTCGTGATCACGGGGACTTACCAAATGGAACTGACTACTCCCCGCGGGTTACTCAGCACGGAAATCACGGCGGGGGACACGAAACGAATCGACTTGGTAATCAAAAACACGGGATCGGCAGAATTGAAAGACATTCAACTCTCTGCCAATAAACCGGTAGATTGGGAAGTCACGTTCGAGCCGACAAAAATAGACCGCCTGAAAGCCGGGGAAACCGCTAATGCTGTCGCTGTCGTGAAAGCATCCAAAAAAGCTTTACCGGGAGATTACGTCACCAAAATATCTGCCAAAACACCGGAAGTCAATTCAACGGCAGATTTCCGTATTGCAGTAAGAACACCTATGATCTGGGGCTGGATGGGTGTATTAGTCATCCTGATCGCGTTGGGATGCGTGTACTTCCTATTCCGCAAATATGGAAGGAGGTAAATCATGGACGAACCCATTATCGAACTTCATGATTTAACGAAACAATACGGGAAATTCACGGCAGTGGATCATATCAACCTCACCGTGCACAAGGGAGAGATCTTCGGGATACTGGGACCGAACGGAGCCGGAAAATCCACGACAATACTGATGATGCTCGGGTTGACCGACCCTACATCCGGAGACGTGAAAGTATGCGGCATCAACTCCACCCGCAACCCCATACAAGTACGGGAGAAGGTTGGCTATCTCCCCGAAGACGTGGGTTTCTACGATGACATGACCGGTATCGAAAACCTGCTCTACACGGCTCGCCTCAATCGTATCGACGAGAAAGAAGCCCGAACGAAAGCACAAGAATTACTTGAACGGGTAGGATTACCCCTCGACACGAAAAAAAAGGCAGGGAAATACTCCCGCGGTATGCGCCAACGTCTTGGCTTAGCCGATGTACTGATCAAGAAACCGGAAGTCATCATTCTCGATGAACCCACGTCCGGTATCGATCCTGCCGGAGTTCAAGAATTTATGGATCTCATCCGGCAACTGAGGGATGAGCACGGGCTGACCGTACTTTTCTCGTCCCACCATCTGGATCAAGTACAACAAATTTGCGACCGGGTAGGGTTGTTCGGGGCGGGAAAACTTCTGGCAGAAGTGAACATCGCCGAATTGCAAACCGAGGAACACGGGTTGGAAAACATGTATAACCGTTATTTCGGAGGAGGAAAAAGCCATGAGTAGAATACAACGTCCATTCTGGGTTATCGTCCGTAAAGAAGTGGCCGACCATGTCAGAAGTTGGCGTTTCATTATATTGATAGCCATCATCGCCCTGACTTGCATGGGTTCGCTCTACACGGCACTGACCAATATAGGGGCAGCGATAAAACCCAACGATCCCGACGGTTCGTTTCTTTTCTTGAAACTATTCACCGTGTCTGACGGGACATTACCCTCTTTCGTGATTTTTATCAGTTTTTTGGGACCACTACTCGGGATAGCTCTGGGTTTTGACGCCATCAATTCCGAGCAAAACAAGGGAACACTGAGTCGGGTTTTATCCCAACCGATACATCGGGATTACTTGATTAACGCCAAATTCACGGGAGCCTTGATCGTTATCGGGGTCATGCTGTTCGCACTGGCATTCATGGTGATGGGATTCGGGTTGATCGCCATCGGGATTCCCCCGACAGCAGAAGAATTCTTACGTATTATATGTTTCATCGGGGTAAGTATCGTGTACGTGGCATTTTGGTTGAACCTGTCGATTTTCTTCTCGATCAAATTCAAACAAGCTGCCACTTCCGCCTTGGCATGCATCGCGGTATGGTTATTTTTCAGCGTTTTCTATAACATGATCGTCAATCTGGTCGGAAAAGCCATCAGCCCCTCGGCAATGGCAAGCACGTACCAAGTCATCAGTTACCAGAGATTCATGCTCAACCTGTTGCGTTTTGCCCCAAGTATGCTTTTCAACGAGGCAACCACCACGTTATTGATGCCCTCGGTAAGAAGCTTGGGACCGCTAACCATGGAACAAGTACACGGCGCTATCCCCAGCCCGCTACCACTCGGGCAGAGCTTGATGGTCGTCTGGCCACAACTCACGGGACTGATCGCCGCTACCGTGATCTGCTTCGCGTTATCATACGCCTCATTCATGAGAAAAGAAATCAGATCGAGATAAAAATTAGGGAGAGTCGAAAAGACTCTCCCTCTAGTTCATAAAGTTTATAACCTTATAAACTCATTTTCTTGCAGGTTCACAAAAACAACATTATCTTCGCACGACAAAATAAAGAATACATGGTGTACACAACATTTATAATCCTTGCAGCCCCGGCAACGAACACGGACATGAGCCTGTGGGGGATGGTCGTAAAAGGCGGTTGGCTGATGATCCCGATTTTCATTCTATCCATCATAGCCATTTACATCGCGTGTGAACGTTATTGGTTATTCCGCAAGACGGGTATAAACGATGTCGCGTTCATGCAAAAAATCAAGGAATATATCCAAAACGATAACACGAAAGCCGTGCTTGCCGAATGTGAAGCGGAAGCAAGCCCTTTATCAAAGACAATAGCCAAAGGTATCGTTATGCAGGGAGAAGCCCCGAGTGAAATACGCCAAGCCATGGAAGAAACCGCCAACTATGAAGTAGCCCTTTTGGAAAAAGGCTTACCCACGCTGGCAACTTGTGCCGGAGTCGCACCCATGATCGGGTTCCTCGGAACCGTAGTCGGTATGGTGCAAGCCTTCTATGACATGTCAATGGCAGGAAGTAACATCGATATCACCCTCCTGTCCCGCGGTATTTACACGGCAATGATCACCACCGTGGCAGGACTTATCGTTGGTATCATCGGACAATTAGCTTATAATTTCTTGGTTGCAAGAGTCGATAAAATCGTTCTCCGTATAGAACACCACTCCTCCGAGTTTATCAATCTTTGCCTCCGAAAGAAATAATTCTAAATTATAAATTCTCAATTATAAATCGTGGCAATCAAACGCAAAAGTAAAATTAACCCGAACTTCAACATGTCGTCCATGACCGACATCGTATTTTTACTGCTGATCTTTTTCATGGTTTCGTCCACGTTGATCAATCCCAACGCCCTAAGGTTGCTATTACCTCAAAGTACAAACCAAACCTCCGACAGACCGATTGTTGTCGTTTCTATTGATAAAAATTATACTTTTTACCTGAACGAAAAGGTCATCCCGTTCTCCATGCTCGAACGCCGATTAGTGGAAGAACTAAAAGAACAGGAAGATCCCTGTATCTCTCTGCAAGCCGACAAATCAGTGCCTCTAGAACAAATCGTGAAAGTAATGAACATCGCGAAAGACCATAAATATCGCTTGATCTTAGCTACTACCCCAGAATAGGTTATCTTTAAAATCAACGTAAAAAAATAAATTGGCGAAGCTGAAACCTATCGCCCGCGTCGGCGTATACAACCTCACACAAGCGATCAAGAACTTGATACTCATCGCTTGTAATGATTATCTCGTTGTAGATAAAATATATTAGCAACAATTGTTAAACTAAAACTAACACAGTATGAAACGTTTACTTTTTTTATCATGCATCGGACTGTTCGCACAGTTTCTGGTCTCATGTTACCCGGGAGGCGCAGACACAGTGAAGGAGATGGATGTTGCCATAACCAATTATGACAAGAGCGCAGACTTCACCAAGTACACTACATTCTCACTTCCCGATACGATCGTTTATTTCGTGGCTCAAGGAGAAACACCGAATCACACTTACGATCCGCAAATCTTACAACTGGTAAAAGACAATTTCACTCAGCTAGGTTACACCTACATCGACCCGCAAAGCGAAAGTGATGAACAACCGAGTTTCATTGTCACCGTATCAGCTTTCTCTAACGTGAATTATTATTACGGGAACGACTACTGGTACAACTACTGGGGTTGGTATCCGGGTTGGGACTGGATTTGGGGTCCGACTTGGGGACCGGGTTGGGGACCTTCTTACCCGTGGTATCCTGTTGCCGTGTACTCTTACAGAAGTGGTTCTATCGTGATCGATATGATCGCCGCGGACCAAACCGCCCCGACAAGCGCGAACAAGAAAATTCCGGTACTCTGGAGTGGTGTTGCCGACGGCTTGTTACAAGGCTCTGCCCAATCTATTCTTGACAGGATGGAATCAACCATCGACCAATGCTTCGTTCAATCACCGTATTTGAAAAAGCAATAGAGTAGATCACTAATTGTCAATTTAAAATTCAAACGATTATGAGAAAGTTATTAATTATATCGCTTATACTATTCGGGTTAAGCCCATTGGTAAAAGGACAGATGCTGAACTTGAACTACCAGATGTCTGCCCCGTTTGGCAAAATGCACGATTTTGCGAGTAAAATGAGTTTCAGAGGTATGGACCTCGAGTACCATCAATTCTTGGGAGAAAGATTCTCTGTCGGAGGTATGATCGGCTGGAACACCTACTACAAAGATAAAGGAAAAATGAGTGGTAACTTCAAATTCAAAGGTAGCAGCGACATTCACACCATCACCGGTTATCAATACCGCTACGTCAATACAGTGCCCATCATGGCTATCGGGCGTTACTGGTTCACGGATCAAAACAGTACATTCAGACCTTATTTCGGTTTAGGTGTCGGAACAAGCTGGACGGAAATGAAACTGGACGTGGGACAATTCAGCTCCACGAACTCCAAATGGCAATTCGCCTTCGCTCCTGAAATAGGTACTATCATCCCCGTAAACGATCAGTTTGCATTCAACATAGGGGCTAAATACACCTACGGCACGAAAGCCGGAAAAGTAGAAGCCATGCAAAACTTCACGATTAGCGTGGGTATCGTATTCATGGGAAATTAAAACAAATAAAAACAACTGGGTAATCAATAGGGACGAGGCTGTGTTCACGATGGACACAGCCTTTTTTCGTTATTATTGGTTCAACCATTGCTTGAACTCCTGTATCCGTTCGGAACTCACGATTGCCTCTATTCCGCTCGGCGGCAAGGGTGACAAAATAATTTTTATCCTACTATTGGAATACTTCACCATCTCCTTGATAGCATCATAGCTGATGATAAACTTCCGGTTAATCTTGAAAAACCGCGTGGGATTCAACTTCGACTCGATCCCGCTAATCGTCTGGTCAAGGATAAAATT
The DNA here is from genome assembly GCF_959596855.1 of uncultured Butyricimonas sp. Classification (NCBI taxonomy): domain Bacteria; kingdom Pseudomonadati; phylum Bacteroidota; class Bacteroidia; order Bacteroidales; family Odoribacteraceae; genus Butyricimonas; species uncultured Butyricimonas sp. The sequence goes on along the minus strand of NZ_CAUFYA010000037.1, from coordinate 9,694 downwards.
CTGTCCGTCCCGGGTAAAAAGTACCAGATACTTCCCGTCCGCCATAAAATAAGCCACGTCACCTATCGCCACGGACTTCATCTTCGTTCCCACGGTGACTAAAAAGCGTTCTTGATACACCGTCAACGAAGCAGCCGGGAAAGGCGCATTCGTGGCGGAAAGCGAATCCAGTTTACTCAACGCATTCATCAACTCATCCTTGTCAAACGGCTTCAAAATATAATCTATCCCTTGATATTTAAACGCCTTCAACGCGTACTCGTCATACGCCGTGATAAAAATCACCGGAACCGTGATCTCCACCTGTTCAAAAATATCAAAACTCTGCCCGTCCCCCAGATGAATATCCATAAAAATCACATCCACCTTATTCTTCCTCAACCATTTCACACTCTCGCTCACCGAATCCAACTTCGCCAAAATAGCAACATCCGGAGCCACCTCCCCCAACAACCTCTCTAATTCCGATGCCGCAAGATACTCGTCTTCAATGATAACTGCATTCATAAGCTATTTTTGATAAATACCCATCAGGTTATATCCCCGATTCCATATCCACAAAAATAGAGAAAAAATTTATAAAATACACATTTCTATTTACCAACAAAATCCCACACGGTCATATTACATAACCATGCGGGATTTCCAACTACTAACCTAAACCTAATTGCTACTCGGATTAATTTCTCAAATCCGGATTATTCTCTGTGGCTTCTCGCGGGTAAGGAATCACGTAACCAACACCGTCGACGCCCAAAGTCACGGTAGCCCCTTCTTTCGAACTTGGTTTTGTGATCTCCGGCTGTGTCGTACGTCTCAAATCAAACCAACGCTGCCCTTCAATAATAAATTCACGTGCTCGCTCATCCATAATTTCTTCTAACAATTGCTGTTGATTCATTCCATCTATCTCAGCAGCCTTCCGAGTATAATATTCCGGAGTCAAACGAGTCTCGATAAAAGACTTCAAATGCGTTTTTGCCGTTTCCAATTTCCCGTCCAAGTGGGCTGCCGCTTCTGCCGCTATAAAATATATTTCTGAAGTCCGGAAAGACACCTTCAATGTTTCGGTTCCCTTGATCAACTTGCGGAAATCTCCGGTTTCCTCAAAATATTTGCCCACACGCAAATCTCCGGTTTTATATTTATCAAGGTATTCCGGGAGAATATACAACTCTCGAATATCACGACCTTCCCCTATCATTCCTAAATTCATCATCATTTCCCGAGAGGATTTTTCATAAGGCGCTACTTCGGATGTATTAAGATCCTCCAAAGAACAATTCGGGAGTAACTCTTCTGCCAAGTTCAAAGCTAATTCCCACTCTGACCGGAACAAACGTACGCGCGCCTCGAGAGCCATTGCCGTTTCCTTCGAGAAGCGATATTTTACAGCATCCGGTTGTTGCTCAACCTTGATCAATTTCCGGGCTTCTTCAATATCATTCAATATCTGTTCGTATACTTTTTCCACGGTCGCAGGAGTATAATGTTGTTCAATATCCACCTTCGTTGCCAATGGAATTCCCCGCTCGGCAGCAGCAGTACTTGCATTGTATGATTTCGCATATAAGTTCACCAGTTCAAAATGCATATAAGCACGCAATAAAAGAGCTTCCGCCATCAATTGTTCCCGGGAATCTTCGGTGGTGTTAATCTTCGCATCCATCACGTCTTCAATAACGGCATTCGTGTAGAAAATTGTCTTATAAAAAGTTGACCACGGGTAACTTATCGTATTACTCGAAGAATTATCCTCCCAAAGCGCAAAATCAATAAAGGTAGAATACGCCTCTCCGTCTTTCAACGGATATAATTCGTCGGAACGAAGCGATAACAAATACTTATAGGTAGGTACCGTCGAGTAAGCCGAGGTCATCAAAGCCCTAAAATCCGTTACAGTTTCCGGAATAACCTTCCCTGCCGGAGTTATATCCAAATAATTACACGAGGAAAATACCAGCACGGAAAAAATCGTATATAGTATATTTTTTATTTTCATGATTACCAAATATTAAATTAAAAGGTTAAATCCAAACCCAAAGAGAATGTCCGCGGTAATGGTTGCGTGTAAGCATTACCCCATGTTTCCGGATCAAAATAACCATCATAATTAGTAGCGATCACGAACGGGTTTCTCGCCTCGAAACTAACCCGGGCGGCACCCAAACGCAATTTCTGAACAATGTTATCAGGTAAAGAATAACCCAAACGAATGCTATTCACCCGTAAATAACTCATATCCTTAAACCAGTAATCGTAATTCTTAAAAGCTCCCGTCGAATTTCCCATCCAGTCATAGAAAAAGTCATTATTTTCCGGGTCCATATAATATGAATGATTCATAATTTTAGGGTATATTCCATCCGGATTAGAAGGCGACCAAATATCTGCCACACGCTTAGAATAATTCCATCCCGGGGACATAGAAGAAGGAGCATAGAAGGGAGATTCCTGCATTGTTTGGTCTATAACGAAACTCGTACTAATAGTTAAATCGAAATTTTTGTAATAGAATCTATTAATAAATCCACCTGTGAATTTCGGTTCGGTTGTTCCGGCATAAGTATACAACTCTCTAAACTCCTCATTACTTAACGAACTTACAGTGGCACCGGAAGCATCAGATGTCAAACTAAAGAAATCTTTCAATGAAACTTTCTGTCCGTTTTTCCAGAACATCTGAAGACCGTTCTCGTCTACTCCAGCCGTGTTCAACTTAAATAATGCACCAATCGAGTAACCTTGTAAAGAAGGCGTACGTTCATTATCCCGTACAGTAATTCTATCCACTTTACTCTTGTTATGAGCAATGTTGAAATCCATTACCCAACGGAATTTTTTTGTACGGATATTTACCGTGGATAACGTGAACTCAACCCCCTTATTCGTGACCTCTGCCCAGTTCATCGTGGTGAAATCAAATCCATTCTCCCAAGGCAAAGTCCGGGTCCCAATCAAATCCTTACTCTTGCGATAGTACCCATCCACAGTAAACGTAATCCGGTTATTCAATACGCCCATATCGATACCCACATTCCAGTTCGAGGTTTTTTCCCAACGCAAATTTTGATTAGGAGGAGAAGAAACGGTTATTGTAGTCTCACTGGAATCTCCGAGATTTGAAGTTTCTCCCCACTCTCCCACTATATAAGGAGAAGTATTTTTATCCACATTGCCCTGTAAACCGTAAGAAAGTCTTAACTTCAAATTAGACAACCATTCAGCATTGCTCATAAAACTCTCTCGGTCAATATTCCAAGCAGCCGACAATGCCCACAACGGCAAATACTTGTATTTATCCGAAACCCCGAACAAATTAGAACCGTCAAAACGCATACTACCGAATACAGTGTAACGATTGTCATAACTATATGATGCCGTCATATAATAAGACAAATAACGATTCTCCGATTCTGTCCGGCTATATTGTTTATACAAGGAACTAGATTTATCATTGAACCCGTTAGGAAAATCAAGAGGTTTCGTAGTCAACGCTTTGGAATCATAACCAAATCCTTTCGTATGTACTTGCGTAGATTTATTTCCCCGCATTTCGTAACCGACCATGACATCCACAGAATGCTTATCCGCAAATACATTATGAAACTCACCTTGCAAACGCCACTGGTACTGAGACATATTATCCGTCCAATTTTGAATAATCCCCCCTTCCGGCAACCAATAAGTACCATTATAAGCATTCTCTTTATATTTACGCACATAATAAGTATCCGCTTCCGCTAATTTTTCCGTTTCGGAATTTTCTATCTGCAATCCCAATAGCGTGGATAATTTTAACCAAGTAAACGGTTTATATTCCAAAGAAATCATCGGTTTTACCGCCAAATTCTTCAACGAATAATCCGTATTTTCCCTTTCTTCAACAGCATTAAAAGGTACATACCTCTCAACGAACCCTTCTGACCCTTGTATATCCGGATCATATATGTACATACCGTTTTCATCCTTTACTTCCAAGTATGGATTGACCATTCTCGAGTAATTAGCAGGATTCGTGAACCCTCCCAAATCCGTGATATAACTCTTACGCGTGCTATGGGTAAGGAACATAGACAATCCCAATTGTAAATTATCCCGCAAATCAAAATCCGTCTTCAAAGTCCCGTTAAAACGCTCGAATCCTGTTTTTTTCGTTGTCCCTGTTTCATTATAATAACCAGCAGAAGCAAAATAACGAGCGTTCTCGGAACCACCCGATATACTCAAATTATATTGTTGATTCACGGCAGTCTGGTAGATTTCATCCCCCCAATTTACGTTTTTATTTCTCAAAGCATTAATTTCATTCTGAGCCTCTTGCGACAGCGCACTAAAACCCCCTTCACGATAAGCTTCCAATTGATCATATTTCGCCAAAATCCGAGCAACTTCTCCTTTACCCGCCTTATCACTATTATCAGCATAATCAACTTTAGTCATATTTAACTCGAAATCGACCTTTTCAGATGCGTTCATGTAATCCAATTTACCTAGATCAGGTCTCGTTGTCACAAACCAAGCTGCCGAAGCATTCACCCGCATCTTACCTGCTTTTCCTTTTTTCGTGGTCACAATAATTACCCCGTTAGCTGCACGAGCTCCATAAATAGCAGTTGCGGCAGCATCCTTCAAAATGGTAATATCTTCAATATCCGCAGGATTCACACCTGCAATCGAGGTGTTATACAAATTATCAATATTATCCTTATCACTGAAATTAGCTGGAATATCATTCCCTTCCAATATCATTCCATCCAAAACCCACAATGGATCAGTACTACCAGTCAAAGACACCGTACTACGAATACGCATCTTATTCGGTGCTCCCGGAGCACCGTTTGTCGGAATAGATGTCATACCGGCAACCTGTCCCTCCAATAATTGGTCGATACTGGCAACACCTATACGTTTTATATCATCCATTTTCACCGTCTGAATCGCGGACGTCGCTTTCCGTTTCTCTATCTGCTGATACCCGGTCACCACCACTTCTTCCAACTGCTCCTGATCCGGTTGCAAAAGCACTTTAAACTCCGTTTTCTTGGAGATATCCAGTTTCAAGGGTTTATAGCCGATAAAACTAATTACCACGTAATTTACGGCTTTAGGCACTTTCAATTCAAAATTCCCATCAATATCCGTGATTGTTCCTTTAGGCCCTAAATTCTTGGATTCGGGGGCATCCGGATCAATAACCACTGTCGCGCCAATCAAAGTCTCGTTCGTAACGGAGTCCATTACCACGCCCTTAATTGTTCGGTAATCTCCCTCGTTTTGAGCGAGCAACCAAAGCGGACAGAATAACGCCATTAATAATAAAATCTTTCTCATGTTCATTTGTTTACTTCGTATGTTAAAGGTATAATAATTATCTCATGTTCAAAGCTTCCTTGATACGGATGATCAAATCTTCATAATGATTTCTCGTCTCAACGTCGCCCGTGTTTCGCTTACTTTCCGCCAATTTCAAGACTTTCAACAACTCACCTCTCTTCACGGATACCGCCTCGGAAACCCGTCCCATAGAAGTGAAATGTAAAACTCTCAATTGAGCGTCTTCTCTAGGTTCTATTTTAAATGCCGCTTCTTTTGACGCGAAGCAACATGTATTAGAATTATTGTGCAAAGCCTTTTTCGTTGTTTTCTCCACGGCTTTATTGGAGCTTACAATGATGGCATCGATAAAATTCTTCTGTGTCATTCTTTCATAAAGGGACAGATTCTTTCCCGCATTAGAACTAGCAAATATAACATTGTGAATATCCGCGAACATCTCCTCGGGCGTGTAACACTTGGCGCGACCCAACGTGGCCTCAGCATCAAACATACGCATCAGACGTTCATCTTTCAACAAATTATAAAACGTAGCGTACTGCATTTCCCGGGCTACCGTGTAAGGAGAATACTCTACCCCCATTTGTATCGGGTAACTCTTCTTCCATACATCTGCCCCGAACAACCAATCCGGCACGATAAAGACTTCATCAATCAAGTATTTCACGCTCTCCTTCTGTCTTTCCCTCGGAACGGGGACATAACGATCCTCGGCACTTCCCATCACCGGATTGTTTATATATATTCCTCCCACGTTTGCCGTCACGTGTCCGGCATACATCTTCCATTGATTAATCACCGCCATCAACAACCTGCCGGCTTGTGTAAAGCCTTCACCTTCCTCTTCCGTCCATGCCACGATATTCGGCACGATACGTTTCAAGTTCATAATCCCGTAACGATTCGCTTTCACGACATCATCCCCAAGGTCTTCATCCTGTGACCGCGGATCAATCGGGTCTTTCGGGTCTTGTTGCTCCCCGTACCAGTACATCGGGTCACCCTCGTGTTCGCGAATCCAACCGTTCAATACAGGCAATTCCTCTTGCGGAGTCTTCGTGTCCAACCAACGATAAGCCCAATTAATGGCAAACTTATCATACACCCCGATCTTCGGCGTTATATCCACCACCCCGTCTCCCGGTTGTGCCACGTAATTAAAACGGGCATAGTCCATGATAGAACTTGCCGTCCCCCCCATCTTGGAAGTAAAACTCGGGGATCTTAGAGAATCCGTGGGGAATGACCATGAAGCACCCATGTTGTGTTTCAACCCGAAAGTATGCCCTACCTCGTGGGAAGACACGAAACGAATAGCACTTGCCATATGCTCGTCGCTCAATTTATTCCCCCGTGCTCTCGGGTCTATCGGTCCCGTTTGCACCTGTATCCATGAATGAAGCAACGACATCACGTTATGCCACCATACCACGTCAGCCTCGATAATCTCTCCGGAACGAGGATCGACCACAGAGGGCCCCATGGCGTTCGCTTGCTCAGACGCCGCGTAGGTAATGACAGAATAACGAACATCATCAATGTCGAAATCTTCATCACCTTCCGGGACATCCTTCGCGATAACAGCGTTTTTGAAACCGGCTGCCTCGAATGCGGCCTGCCAATCCAATACTCCTGCTTTAATCTCCTCCCTCCATTGTTTGGGGGTCGAGGGATCGATATAAAACACGATAGGTTTAACAGGCTCTACCACCTCTCCTCTACTATATTTCTCTACATCTTCCGGTTTCGGTTCCAACCGCCAGCGGTGAACGAACTCCCGTTTCTCTACTTTTTGCTGAGCATCATTAAAATAAGCATGTTCCGTCGTGAAAAAACCTACACGGTTATCAGCGAAACGCGGCTTCATCGGTTTCTCCGGCAATAATACCAGATTAGTCGTCGTCTCCACTGTCAAAGGGACAGCCACGCCACCATCCACCACAGATGTCGTCATCAGCGATTTCACCACCACGTTAGACGGGAACACTTTCACACTCAATATCTTTGATAAATCTTTCTTTATAGTTCCCCCTAAAGAAATACTATTATATACATCATTAAAACTCTTCTCGCTTCCGTCAAAAATCTTGTTTACTTTGATTACCACGGACGTGGAATCTTTCCCGTAAGCCTCTATCGGGAAATACTCGATCACCGACTCCCGGTAATTCGCCTTTACCGACTCCGCTATCGCGTCACCTTCCGGGGCACTCACTCTGGGATTGTACGTCGTCACCCAAACCTTATTCAATTGCTCGTCTTTATAAAAACGTACCAGTTTATCGTCATATTCCATTCCCCTGTTCAACCCCGCATCATTCAACTCGTAAGGCACTCCCGACACTTTATTCACGATCAAAAGATCACGTCCCATTAATGAATCGGCGATCTCAAAATAGTAATCATTCTCGACCGTCAGAATCTTGATCATTCCTTCGGCCACCTTTGCCTTTTTTACTAAATCACCATAAGTATCCTTCTTGGCGACTTCCGTTTTTTCTTTAGACTCATTCTTCTTTTGTCTTTCACGGGAATATCCCGTCATGGAAAGCAACAATAACGCGATGATTACTGTCACACCTAAGATTAATGTCTTTGTTTTTGCCATACTTTATTTATTCGTTAAATCTGTCTAACTCTTTGATGCTATACAATATTAAGACAGATTTCGCTGAATAAAAATAAAAGTGGAGTGAACCCCCGAAAAAACGGAGTGAAGATTCGATTTTTAGTTATAAACCATTTTTCAAAAGAGGTAATCGACACACGTAATAACCATTTTGACAACCACATACGAATTTTTCCGGGGAATAGAACTCGTAAATGGTACGAATCCGCTCGAAACCTACGCCCATAGAGGCCTCGCTGGATTCCCCTCTTGGCTGGTAATTGTTTTCCACGATCAACCAATCACCTTCATCGTGTATATTAATATGTAACGGATTCTGAATCGTGACCAGATTATGCTTTATCGCATTTTCCACGAGCATTTGTAAACTCATGGAAGGTATTTTTGCCTCCAGAGAGAGGGGCGATACTTGAATCGTCAAATCCAGTTGTTCCCCGAACCGTATTTTTTGCAGGAAATAATATTGCCGTGTAAAGTCAATCTCTTCCTTTACCGTTGATAAACTCTCGTTTCTCGTTTCCAATAAATAACGATACACCTTGGATAATTTCAACACGAACTCTTTCGCCAAAGTCGAATCCGTTCCGATCAAAACGCTCAACGAGTTCAAAGAATTAAACAAGAAATGAGGGTTAATCTGATTCTTCAACTGTTGCAAATGCAATTCCATGGATTCCCGCTCTATTTTACGCCTTAGGCGATACTCCTTCCGCCATTTATGCTGGGCAAAGAAAAGCAACACGGCAAATATTATAATCGTCATCAAAGCGATCATTAACGTGTATCTATGGAACTCGTCCAAAATCTCTTTATTCCCGTACTGGGGCACGTTCACGGCAATCACCCATTTCTCTTCCCCTATCGTCAACGGGTAATAAATGCGGAGCACCTGAGAAGATAGAAAGACAGAATGCACCATCATTTCCAACTCGTGCTTCGTTTTCAACACCTCTCTCAGCGTATCCAATTCTTCCCGTGGAAAAGGAGATGTACCTAACAATCTCTCGTCAGGATGAGAAAGCAATATCCCTTGTTCATTCACGATAAACACGTAACTGGAAACTTTTCCGCTCGCCTCGGCAAAGTAAGAATGTAAATCCGTCAACAGAATATCAAAACCGAAAAGAGCCCTCCGGGATGCCGTCGGTTCTATCGCCTCTATCGTCGACCAGTAAATCTTACCTTCTTCCGTGTACGTCCCGCTATAATGATGCCCTTTCATTGTATCCAACAAGGTATACATATATTTTAATTCCACTCCCGAGAGTTTCAACCGATGAAACTCATAGCTATTGCGTTCCAATACACGCAAGGAATCTTTTGTACCTCTGAAAAACCACGTTCGACTTATTTTCGGATCCAACTGCAACATAGTCTGCATGAGAGAAACTAAATCAACCTCATTATATGACTCCGTTCGCCCAAAAAATTCTCTTGCCAAACGCTGTAATTCTTCTGTTTTCCGGAATTCATAAGCCACGGACTCCGCCCGATAACGGGATGCTTCCCGAACGTTCGCGTTATTCATATCATTACCGACATCACTGATCTTCTTACCGATCAAGTATATCGCTACCATAAATAACGCTAACAGGATTAAACCTATCGATATTATATTCGTCCGTATTCTCATCACGACAAAGATAGATAAACAATTGAAATACTATCCCTAGCACCATAAAAAAAGAGCGACTCTTTTCAGAATCGCTCTTCTCTAAATCTGGCATC
>NZ_CAUFYA010000036.1:0-54979 GCF_959596855.1 uncultured Butyricimonas sp. | reverse complement strand
AAAAATCTTCGAGATTCCCAATAATTAGCCTATATTTGTAATATAATAAAACGTTGGTTTATTTAAATTCAAATGGACTATTTAATCCTCAAAATTCCATGTTTGGAATTGTCATTCACTTGATTTAGGGATAATTCAGTTGTAGAATAATCACTGTTTGTATTTTTATCTTTGAGATTACACGTTATAAATGTAGTTTTTTCCTATTTTTGCGGGAATTCGAAAATTAGATAGAATGTACGAAGAAATCATCGAGAAGATAAAAGAAAGGCTGGCAGTCAAAAATTTGAATGTTGTTATTATACCTCATATTTCATCTGACGGGGATGCGGCGGGATCGTGTTCAGCCTTGTGGCAAGTGTTGGATAAAGTCGGGATCAATGCGCAATTGATGACGTGTGATTATATACCGGATTATTTGAAGTGGTTGAAACGTATACCGGATGCCATTTCTTTCCAGAATAGACAGAAGGAGTGTAAACAGTGGTTGAGAAAAGCGGATGTATTGTTTATGCTGGATCATAATACCATAGCGAGAGAAGGGGATTTGGAGCCTTTCGTGAGGGAATTCAAGGGGGAAACGATCATGATAGATCATCATCCCGATCCGGACGAGGTGACTTATCGGATTTCCGATACCAGTGTTTCTTCCACGTGCGAATTGTTGTACAACGTGATTTCCGGGATATGGGGAAAAGAGATCATTGATACGGATATTGCCAATGCCATATATGCCGGGATTTCAACGGATACGGGCGGTTTGAGTCATAATTCTTCTCATCCGGAAACCTACCGGGTAATTGCCGATTTATTAGCCTTGGGGCTGGACAAGGATTACGTGCATGAGCAACTTTACCAGCGTAACACGCTCTCTCGATTGAGATTGACGGGAAATTGTCTTTTGAATAAACTCACGATAGATGAACATTTTCCGGTTGCCGTTATTCCGATTACTTTGCAGGAATTGGATGTCTATAATTACAAGGACGGGGATTTGGAAGGTCTGGTGAATATCCCGCTGTCAATAGAAGAGATATTGGTTTCCGTGCAGATCACGGAACGTAAGGATAAAGTGAAATTATCATTCCGTTCAAAAGGAAATATACCCGTGAATTTGTGGGCGAAGGAATATTTTAACGGGGGAGGACACTTGAATGCCGCGGGGGGACAAATGCCGTTACCATTAAACGATGTAGTACAGAAAGTACGGGAAACATCTGAATGGTTTTTCAAACAATTGAAAATTGAAAATTGAAAGTGGAGAATTATTTCTTTACGGGAGATATAATGAAAATATTCCATTGAAGTTAAAATGTTTAATCTTGCAGGATAGAGGATCATTTTCAATTTTCAATTCTGCATTTTCAATTAATAGTTATGCCTTTTTTGAGATTTCATGCCATAGAAAAAGAGAAATTGGCTCGGGTAGGCGAGCGGTTGATTTCCGAGATTGTAAGTACCTTGGGATGTCCCCGGGAAACGGTTGTATTGGAGGTGGTGCATTCCTCTTTTGTGTCCGGGGATGAGCATTTGCAGGCGTATCCGTTCGTGAAGATCGAGTATTTCGAACGCCCGAAAGAACAACAGGATGCTTTAGCTAAGATCGTGTACCAGAGTTTACAAGAAGCCGGATATCCGGAGAGTGATGTCTATTTTTCTTTCTTGTCACCGGAGCGATATTACGAGAACGGGGAGGTTATCAAGTAATTTTCGAGAGAAATAATCTTGCTTGAAGTATTTATTTTCGGAAAAAATAATTAAGTTTGTGCATAGTATAAAATGCAACGACTATGACCGAACTAAGTGAACTGGTAGCCCTTTTGAGCAAGGCGGAAAGAGGTTACACGAAAATGCTGAATCGTAGTTTTCAAAATGCCGGTTATGATATCAGCCGGGAGCAATACGAGCTTTTGCAAGTGTTGTGGGCAAAAGATAACGTGAACCAACAAACCATTTCCAAACAACTTCAAAAGGACAAATATAATGTCACTAAATTGTTGAACACCTTACAGAAAAGAGGATACGTTCAACGAAAAATGTGCAAAGAGGACAAGCGGAATAATTTTATCGTTCTGACGGAAAAAGGAATTGATTCCCGTCACGCGTTGGAGCAGATAGAAGAGCAGGTGCACACGGACATGAGTTTCACCCTGTCTTCGCAAGAGTTGAAGTCTGCCATTTGGGTGTTGAAGAAACTGAATGTATAATATATTTATGATTTATGAATTACGATTTACGATTAAAAGAAATTACAAATTCATAAATCTAAAATCTAAAATCTAAAATTACTATGGGTGTTTTTCAAGGATTAAAACCAGAAGCTGTTTGGGGATATTTTGAAGAAATTTGTCAAGTTCCCCGCCCTTCTAAAAAAGAAGAAAAGATTATTGCTTACATGTTGGATTGGGCAAGCAAGCATGGTTTAGAGGCAAAAAGAGATGATGCCGGAAACGTGTTGATCAAGAAGCCGGCAACAAAAGGACGGGAGAATGCCCCGACCGTGATATTGCAAGCACATATGGATATGGTATGCGAGAAAAATTCCGATACGATACATGATTTCGATAAAGATCCTATATTACCTTACGTGGATGGGGAGTGGGTACGTGCTAAAGGAACTACTTTGGGTGCGGACGACGGAATCGGTATGGCTGCGCAAATGGCCGTGTTGACCTCTACGGATATTGCTCATGGTCCTATCGAATGTTTGTTTACCGTGGATGAGGAAACCGGATTGACAGGTGCATTTGCTTTACAACCGGGTTTCCTGAGTGGTAATATCCTTTTAAATCTTGATTCGGAAGATGAAGGAGAGATGTTCATCGGTTGTGCGGGAGGTATCGATACCGTTATTAATATGGGATATGAAACGGAAAAGACTCCGGCAAATTCTTTCGCCGTGAAAATACAGGTAAAAGGATTACAAGGAGGTCACTCCGGTGACGATATAAATAAAGGTAGAGGAAATGCCATTAAAATACTGAATCGGTTCGTGTGGGATCTGAATCGGAAGTATGGAGTACGGGTTTCTGTTCTCGAGGGAGGGAATTTGCGTAACGCTATCGCTCGCGAGGCTTCTGCCGTGATCACCTTTGAAGATCAATATCGTGAAAACGTGAGAGCGGATTTTAATGTTTACGCGGCGGAAATGGAAAACGTGTGGAAGATTACCGAACCGGGTTTACAGTTGGCATTGGAATCTGATGATGTTCCTGCGGAAGTGTTGACTGCAAAAAGCACTAACGCATTGCTTAATTCATTGTATGCATGTCCGCACGGGGTTTTCTCCATGAGTTATCGTATGCCGGGATTGGTGGAAACATCCACGAATCTGGCAGCAGTCCGGTTTAATGAACCGAACAACATTTTAATCACGACTTCCCAGCGCAGTGATGTAAATTCGGAGAAATTCAATATCGCGAATATGGTTGAGTCCGTATTCACGCTGGCAGGAGCCAAGGTCGAACATGGAGAAGGTTATCCCGGTTGGGCTCCGAATCCGGATTCTCCCGTGGTAAAAGTGGCAGTGGAGTCATACAAACGTTTGTTCGGCAAAGCACCTATCGTGCGTTCTATCCATGCCGGGTTGGAATGTGGTTTGTTCCTCGAGAAATACCCGAACATGGATATGGTTTCTTTCGGACCGACTTTACGGGGCGTACACTCGCCGGACGAAAAGATAAATATCAAGACTGTGGAAATGTGGTGGCAGCATTTGGTTGATATTTTGGAAAAACTTTAATAACGCTCTAATTTACGATTTATGATTTCAGATTTGCGATGTAGCTCTCCGGAATCATAAATCGTAATTCGCAAATCAGAAATTAATATATGAATCAATCTAAGAAACTAGCCAAATACGATCGTTTGTACGAACAAATCAAGCAGTACATTCAGTCGACGGAAGATGTCTGGGCTCGACTGGCGACCATGGAGGCGGTGTTGCATCACAAGATGCAATCTTTTTTTTGGACGGGGGTGTACGTGTTGATAGACGGAGAATTGATCGTGCGTTCATACCAAGGTCCCGTGGCTTGTCAGAAATTGCGTAACGGGGGTGTTTGTTGGGCGGCTATTAATTCGGGAGAAACCGTTATCGTGGATAATGTGGAAGAGTTTCCCGGACATATCGCGTGTAATGCGGCTTCAAAAAGTGAAATTGTAATCCCGTTAAGAGATCAAAAAGGGGTTATTTTCGGTTGTTTAGACGTGGATAGCGATCATTTATCGGCATTTGACAAGGAAGACGAGATTGGGTTGAAGAAAATTTTGTCACTTCTTTATCAGTCAGATAGCGTAAAATGAACTCATAAATGTGAAAAATAAGTTAAGAGGCTTTTGATTTTTCTTAAGAGTGTGTTATCTTAGGGGCATGAATAATGAAATTTATCACGTAAAATACAAAACTCAGAGGATTATGAAAAAACTACTTTTATTTGTTCTAGTAAGCTTTTTTGTGGGAACACTTGCAGCACAAACGACGGAAGAAGAAGCAGGTAAATTAAAGAATGCGGGAAATGCCGCATGGAAAGCAAAAAATTACAAGGAAGCATTTACCAATTGGGAGAATTATTTAAAAGCAATAGATTTTAAAGATGACGCCAGTGTTTACAACGTGGCTGTTTGTGCTAATAAACTGAAAGATTACGTGGCTGCCGAGAAGTATTTCACGATGTCTATCGCGAATAAATACAAATTAAAAGATTCCTATGCCGGAAAAGCAGATGCCGAGAAGAACTTGAAGAAAACAGACCAGATGATTAAAACACTGGAAGAAGGTATCAAGGCGACTCCGGGACAGAATTCCGCTTTGATGAGAACATATGCCGTGTATTTCTTGAAAGAAGGGCAGAAATTCCAAAAGGCGAATAATATTGCCAAGGCTGCCGAGAATTACCAGAAAATAGCCAACATGAGTGACAAAGGTTTTAAAGCTCAAGGATTGGTTAGTTTAGGTACTTTGTATTTTAATAATGGTGCCGCTATTCTTCAAGAAGCGACTCCTTTCGCTAACAAGGAAAATGATAAATACGAAGCAGGAAAAGCAAAAGCAATGGCAGAGTTTAAAAAAGCCCAAGGTTTTTTGATTGAAGCCATGAGTGCTGACCCGAAGAACGTGGAAGCTCCTGAGGTTCTAAAGGAAGTAAAGGACGCCATGACAAAATTGACAACTCCTCAAAGTTAAAGATAGTCTTGCTAAAGAGGAAGAAGGCTAAGATTTACTTAGCCTTCTTTTTTTTATGCCGTTTTTTTTGTAATTTTGAACAAATTAGTGAGGAATTTTAAAATTCAATGATATGAAAACAGATTCTTTTAGCGGTAAGTTACCATGGGAGGGACGACCGCCTATTTTCGAGCATGTAAAAGCCCATTTGAAAGACAAGAATGAGAAGGATAGATATTTACCGGATGTTAGCGAGAATAACCTACATTGGAAGGATTATACCCCGGGGTATAATGATTACTCGTTGATAGATAGAGAGGACCCTAAGATAAACTCAAAGTTTATTGACCGGTTGATTTATTTATTCGATAATTATTCAAAACATGCGCGTCTTGAGGATAAGGTCGAGTTCTATAATATGGTGAAAGATCATCACATCATAGGGTACATGGATGAGTTTTTTGAAAAATTGTCTGATAGAAAGATAAGGATTGAATATAATGCTATAGAATTAATTTACTGGATGGTTCGAAAAGCACCGGACCGGGAAGTGGTGAAGCTGGGTATTCTTTTTGTGGGTATGCTTCGTAATAAGAAAGATTTGAATTTACTGACCACGCTCAGCCAGCATGAAGAATTCACATTCTATGTCGGGATAGCACTGTTTAATATGACACCTGAATGGGAGGTTACTCTTATCAAACTGATAGAACCGTTAAGTGGTCACGGGAAATTACTATGCGCGATATTTACTCTCGAATTCGGAACAAGAAGACACGATAGAATGGTGTATCAGATATGGATATCAAAGACTGGAAATGACCGAGTTGGGTGTGATGGACTGTATGCAATATTGCAATGTCCCGGATTATCTGCAAAAGGAAAAATGGGACGAGCCATTGACGAGGGGCGTCCAAGTGATGCTTTTGTTTTCTTTACAATATATTGAATACGAACCGGTGTTTGACAGGATAGGGAAGATACTCTATTTGTATTTGCGCCAAACACGCGGGAAAAGGAGAGGGATCATACAATATTTCATACTATTATGGGCAGACAATTTTTTTAAATCTTTCAAAGAGAATGAAGAGGTTGTAGAAATAGCCGATATTACAGAAGAAGAATTCGCTGATATGTGGATAGAAGTACTCCAAGAAAAGAAAAAGTCTTGGTATGCTGAATTTCATATGTGCTGGGACCTTGATCGGGACAAGCTGTGTAAACACGCTAACAAAGCATTTAGTGAATTACTGATGAAACGATTCGATCAGTGGTAATATTGGGATATTACTTCTGCCGCCTTAGGGTACCCGAGGCGTTTCGAGATTTCGAGATCTTCGAGGGCTTCTTTGTAATTATCAACGACCAGCTTGGATATAGCCCGGTTGTAATAGGCTTTCGCGTTCGAGGGGTCTATTTGTATGGAGCGGGTGTAACTTTCGATAGCGTTGCTTAATTGTCCTTTTTGGTGGAAGATAACCCCCCGGTTAAAGAACAAGGCGCTTGATTTTAAACCTAACGAGATCGCTTTCTCGTAATCTGCCAATGCGCCGTCCAAATCCTTCATCCCGTAACGCACGATTCCCCGGTAATGATAGGCTTCCAGTAAATCGGGTTGCAGATTAATGGCATGGCTGTAATCTTGTATCGCTAAAGTGGGTTCACCCAAATTCTCGTGAATAATTCCCCGGTTGTAATATGCCATAGCATGGTTGGGCACGTTGGCAATCACGTAATTCATGTCTTTAAGCGCTTCTTGGGGTTGCTTCAGATTTGCCAATGCAATAGCCCGGTTATAGTAAGCCGAAAAGAGATTCGGTTCCAACGCGATGGCGTTATTGAATTCCTGTAAGGCCTTTCCGGGTTGTTCCCGGGTAATGTAATCCATACCCCGTCGGTTACTCTTCACCGCTTGATGATATGAGCACGAGGTGAGTATGAAAAATAACATTATCCAGATATAGTGGCGCATATTTGTTTTTATAATTACGTGATTCAAAGTTAATGATTAATCGTGAAATAATAAATAATTATCTATTTTTATTTGAATATAACCGTTTTACGATATCATTTCTTTTCAGTTTCGTCAAGATACCGATAATTTCATCCTTGAATTCCCTTTTATACCAGAAGAAGAAGATATTCTGACGTTTTTTCTCTGTTTCTGTCTTGGCAGACTGAATCTTACGCAAGGAGTAGGGGTGAAGTCCGGAATAATACATATCCGTGGCTAATGTCATGGGCGTGGGTGTAAAATCCTGCACCTGTTCCAAACGGAAATCCAGTTCTTTTGTCTGGATGGCCAATTCTGCCATATCCACGAGATTACATCCCGGGTGAGAAGATATAAAATAAGGTATGATTTGTTGCTTTAAATGCTCTTTTTTATTGATTGCGTTGAAGCGGGCTGTCAATTCATGAAATAATTTGAACGAGGGCTTGCGCATCAGATGCAGCACGTTGTCAGAACTATGTTCCGGTGCGACTTTAAAGCGCCCGGAAACATGGTGTTTAATGACCGTTTCGAGGTATTCCCGGTTTGTCGAGTCTACTTCTCTGTTACCCGTGCGGTGCATAACCAGATCATAGCGGATGCCCGAACCTATAAAACAGTGTTTCACTCGCGGTTCTTGCCGCACCTTATTATATAACTGTAACAGGTGCGAATGGTCGGTATTCAGGTTTTTACACACGGTAGGGTGCAGACAGGAGGGACGTTTGCATAGTCCGCAAATGTTCAAGTCTTTGCCTCGCATCGCGTACATATTGGCAGAGGGTCCCCCCAAATCGGATATGGTTCCCTTGAAATCCGGCATCTCGCACACGTGCTGTACTTCACGCAAGACGGATTGTTCGGAACGGGAAGCAATAAATTTTCCCTGATGAGCCGAGATCGTGCAAAAGGTACATCCCCCGAAACATCCGCGATGCAGGGTGATGGAATGCCGTATCATGTTGTATGCCGGTATTTCCTTGTCCTTGTATTTCGGGTGAGGCAATCGGGTGAACGGGAGATCGTAAACGGCATCTATCTCGTCCGTGGTCATGGGAGGATAGGGCGGGTTCACGATGATAAGTTTGTCCTCAATCGGTTGTATCAATTTGGCGGCGTGAATACTATTGGATTCTTCTTCGATATACCGGAAATTCGTGGCGTATTTCTTTTTATCCGTCAAGCATTCCTCGTGTGACGCTAAAGTAATGGTTTGCCATCTTTTATTCGTGGCGTATTTTTCTTCCTTATCCCGTAGCACGCAGGTTTGCGGGATATTTGTCAGACTGTGGAAAGGAATCCCTCTCCGTAACATTTGACAAAGCTCGGTAAGCGGTTTTTCTCCCATGCCATACACGAGCATATCTGCCTGACTTTCAAAAAGGATAGAGGGTTTAAGTGTATCTTTCCAATAATCGTAATGCGTGAAGCGACGCAATGATGCTTCAATTCCCCCGATAATGACGGGAGTATCCGGGAATAACTCTTTTAATATACGGGTATAAACGATGGTGGGCATATCGGGACGTGCCCCGCTACGATTACCGGGCGTGTAGGCGTCATCCGAACGGCGACGTTTGGCTGCCGTGTAATGATTGACCATGGAATCCATGCATCCCGGACTAATACCGAAAAACAAATTGGGTTTCCCTAATTTCTTGAAATCCCGTAAATCGTCTTGCCAGTTGGGTTGGGGGACGATAGCCACTTTCAAACCCAATGATTCCAACAGGCGTCCGATAACTGCTGCCCCAAAAGAGGGATGATCCACGTAAGCATCTCCGGAAAAGAGAATTACATCGATACTATTCCAACCCCGCTGTTCAACTTCTTTTTTGGTTGTCGGTAACCATTGCTGTATGTTGTAGTTCATAAGGTTCATAAAGTTTGTAAAGTTCATAAAGTTATTTCTTCACGAACTTTAGTCATTTGCTTGAAATTCGTTGCAAAGATACGGAAAGTCTCTGTAATAATTATATTTCGTTTGTTTCTTCTTGGTTGTCAAAATAAAAAATATCCGAAATCGTTTCTCCCTTCTTCAAGAGATGAGCCTGCCATCCGTTTGCCTTGGCTTGTTCTATATTGGCTTGATTATCATCAATGAATAATATTTCGCGAGGGGCTATTGCAAGTTCTTTCGTGATCCGCTCGTATGCTTTTGGATCGGGTTTCCGTAAATGTAATTCATCTGAATAGAAGTATTTGTCGAACAGGTCTTCAAAATCATACCCGAATTGCTCCCGGAACATGGCTTTATATGTTTTCCGGTGAGGATAGTTGGTATTACTGAAAATACAGGTTGTATAACGCTTTCTTATTGTTTTAATCAGCTCTATTCTTTCTTTATTGTAAGGCTGAAGCATATTGTTCCAAGCCTTCCAAATATCCTCGTCCGATACGTTTTTTGATGCTGGGAAATTCACGTGAAATTCATCAATGAATTCGGCAGGAGTTATTAACCCGAGTTCGAGATCACGGAAAAACGACCCGTTTTCGGCTATAATGTCATTATAAGCGAGTCCGTCGATATTGAGTTCTTCAAAAGATTTAACTGTTTTATTAACATCGACATCCATAATGACACCACCGAAATCAAAGATAACAATATTACATGTGTCAGCAAATTTTCTTATTTCTTTCATACTCGTTACTTTTTATAGTTTATAAAAGCAAAAATAGGAACGAGAAACCGGAAAAAATTTGTGATAGATTAAAATCGTACCTTTATTCTCCTCGTATTCTACTTAGAGTGGGTAATGTAATACCGAGATAGGAGGAGATATAACCTAAATTAACCCTGTTGCACAAGCCGGGAAGATCCCGAAGTAGTTTTTCATACCGTTCTTTAGCGGATAGTGTAAGCCTTTCGATACGCAAATCTTGTAATAGCAGAAATGCATCTTGATGAGAAACGCGAGCCCAATTAGCTAATTCGACATTGGTTCGGAACAACTCATTAAGTGTATCTATCGGAATGGAATATGCTATTGTTTCTTCAAGAGTCTGCACATACTCGAAACCAACCTTGTTCTTTAGAAAGTCCAACGATCCGTAAGTCCAGTCCCCCTCTTTGGAAAACCACGTGGTTATTTCTTTACCGTCAGACAGGATATAAGACCTCGTGAGTCCCGATTCAATAAAAAACACTTTCCGGTCGGGCTTGTCTGCCTTTATTATATGGGATTTACGGGGAAATAAGTGTTTTTCAAAACGGGAAGTCAATGCCTCTATCGTTTCATGGGATACAGGATACTTTTTTATAATGGATTCTATTATATTCTTCATGTCGGTTAGCTTTAAATTAGCTGGTGAATTTAACAAAGATACGGAAAGTCAATTAAAATACAGAATTAGAAATTGAAAATGAAAAATATTACCTTTGTCGGCAAATTTTGAAAGCAGAATGAAGAAAGTAAATATTATAAGTCTTGGGTGTTCCAAGAATCTCGTGGATACGGAGTTGTTGATGAAGCAATTGGAGAAAGTAGGGTATAGTGTTGAAGTTGATGTTGAGAATTCCAAGGCTAAGATTGTTGTAATCAATACTTGCGGGTTTATCGGGGACGCGAAAGAAGAATCGGTGAACACGATACTGGAACAGGTGGAGTTGAAGAAAGAGGGAAAGGTGGACAAAATATTTGTTATGGGATGTTTGTCCCAACGTTACGAGCCGGAATTACAGAAAGAGATCCCGGAAGTGGATGCTTATTTCGGGAAATTTGACTGGAAGGGTATTTTAGCGGAGCTTGGGAAAGAGTACGATGAAAAGCTTCGGAATGAACGCCATTTGACGACACCGCCGCATTACGCCTATTTAAAGATATCGGAAGGATGCAACCGTAAATGCTCTTATTGTGCCATTCCGATCATGACGGGAGAATACAAATCCCGTCCTTTCGAGGAAATTGTTGATGAAGCGGAGCGTTTGGCTAAACAAGGGGTAAAGGAACTATTGGTGTTGGCACAGGATATTACTTATTACGGGATTGATAAGTACGGGAAAAATCGACTTGCCGAGTTGGTGGAGCGAATTGCAGATATCAAGGGAATCAAGTGGATAAAATTGCATTACGCTTATCCGGCGGGGTTCCCGATGGAGTTGCTGCCCGTGATGCGGGAGCGCGAAAATGTATGCAAATATCTGGATATTGCTTTGCAGCATTGTAGTGATCACATGCTGAAACAGATGCGAAGAGGTGTAACAAAACAACAGACCATAGACCTCATCAATAAAATTCGGGAAGAAGTACCCGGAATAGCCTTGCGAACCACTTTAATGGTGGGACACCCGGGAGAAACGGAAGAGGACTACCGGGAATTGATTGATTTCGTGGAAACGATGAAATTCGAACGTCTGGGGGTATTCCCGTACTCGCACGAGGATGATACTTATTGCGACAAGAATTATAAAGATGATGTTGCTGAAGAAATAAAAAATAAGCGGGCGGAAGAATTAATGGAAAGACAGTTGGAAGTGGCGGCGGCGTTGAATCAAAGTTGGATCGGGAAGAAACTTACCGTATTGATAGATAGGACGGAAGGCGAGTTTTTCGTGGGACGCACGCAATACGATTCGCCGGAAGTGGATCAGGAAGTATTTGTAACAACCGACCGTCCTTTACAAGTCGGAGAGTTCTATGAAGTGGAAATCACGAGCGCGGAACCGTTCGAACTATACGGCGTAATCTAAAAATTTTATAAAAAATATAGAAACGGAGAATAATTTTTCGTTTTTATTCGTACTTTTACTCATCGAGGTTCATTGAAATTTTGATGAGTATTTTTTTGTATGACTTTTTACTAACTACAAATATAAATACCATGTTGAATAATCTATTTTGGATAGTACCGGCATGTGCCGTTATCGCACTTCTTTTCGCGAGGATTTTCTTTAAAGGGATGATGAAAGAGTCGGAAGGAACCGACACGATGAAACGTATTGCCGGACATGTCCGCAGGGGAGCTATGGCTTATTTGCGACAACAATACCGGATCGTGGCTATGGTGTTCCTCGTGTTGTGTATTCTGTTTGCTTGGATGGCGTACGGTCCCGGGCTGCAAAACCCGTGGGTATGGTTTGCTTTTCTTACCGGAGGTTTCTTTTCCGGTCTGGCAGGCTATATCGGGATGAAAACCGCAACTTATGCTTCGGCGAGGACGGCAAATGCCGCACGCAGAAGTTTGAACGATGGATTGAAAGTTGCTTTTCGTTCGGGTGCGGTAATGGGATTAGTAGTGGTCGGCTTGGCTCTGCTTGATATTTCGTTATGGTGGTTATTGCTCGATTATTTCGTGGAAGAGGCTACATCCACGGAGAAAGCGATAGTGATCACGACAACCATGTTGACCTTTGGTATGGGGGCATCGACGCAGGCGCTGTTCGCCAGAGTGGGGGGAGGTATCTTCACGAAAGCGGCCGACGTGGGTGCTGATCTCGTGGGTAAGGTTGAAGCGGGTATTCCGGAAGATGATCCTCGTAATCCCGCGACCATCGCAGATAACGTGGGGGATAACGTGGGGGACGTTGCTGGTATGGGGGCAGACCTTTACGAATCGTATTGCGGTTCTATTCTTGCCACGGCTGCTTTAGGTGCCGCGGCGTTCCGACTGGAAGCGGATATGCAATTTAACGCCATACTGGCCCCGATGCTGATTGCCGCTTTTGGAGTTATCTTATCGTTGCTAGGTATATTTATGGTAAAAACAAAAGAGGGTGCTTCTCAACAACAATTACTGAGAGCGCTTGACCGGGGGATAAATGTAAGTTCAATTCTTATCGTGGGCGCCAGTTTCTTGGTGATCTATTTATTGGGATTGAGTTATTGGATTTGCGGATCCGTGATTGTCGGGTTGATAACGGGAATCATTATCGGTAAAGGAACAGAATATTATACTTCACATGCCTATAAACCGACGCAGGATATTGCCAAGAGTTCGGAAACCGGACCCGCAACCGTGATTATTAAAGGTATCGGTACGGGTATGATTTCGACGGCTATCCCGGTTTTCACGATCGTGGTGGGTATTGTACTTTCATTTTTGTTCGCGTCACAATTCGACTTCTCCAACATGTCCATGGGATTGTACGGAGTGGGTATTGCCGCTGTCGGAATGCTTTCTACCTTGGGTATCACGTTGGCAACGGATGCTTACGGACCGATAGCCGATAACGCGGGGGGGAATGCCGAAATGAGTCATTTGGGCGAGGAAGTTCGTCATCGTACGGATGCATTGGATGCTTTAGGCAATACAACCGCGGCGACAGGCAAAGGATTTGCTATCGGTTCCGCGGCTTTGACCGGATTAGCATTGATTGCCTCTTATATCGAGGAAATAAAAATTGGATTGTTACGTATGGGAGAGGAGATTCTGACAGTCGGGGAAAACACGGTAAGAACGGCCGATGCAACGTTACAGGATTTTATGATTCATTATGATGTTACTTTAATGAACCCGAACGTGTTGGCAGGTATTTTTATCGGTTCCATGATGGCATTTGTATTCTGTGGACTGACGATGAATGCCGTCGGACGGGCTGCACAAAAAATGGTAAACGAAGTACGTCGCCAATTCCGTGAAATCAAGGGTATCATGACCGGAGAAGCAGAACCGGATTACGCTAAATGCGTGGAGATTTCGACTAAAGGCGCCCAACATGAGATGATCTTCCCGTCATTGCTGGCTATCATTATTCCTGTGGCTATGGGACTTATCTTCGGTGTTGCAGGTGTAATCGGTTTGTTAGCCGGGGGCTTGGGAAGCGGATTCGTGCTCGCTATCTTTATGGCAAACTCCGGTGGTGCATGGGATAACGCTAAAAAGTATATTGAAGAAGGCAATCTAGGGGGTAAAGGTTCCGATAACCACAAGGCTACCGTGATCGGAGATACCGTGGGTGATCCGTTTAAGGATACTTCCGGACCGAGTTTGAATATTTTGATAAAATTGATGAGTATGGTCGCTATTGTTATGGCAGGAGTGACTTGTGCATATAGTCTTCTCTAAGTTCCGACTATCTATCCAAGTAGTTGGTGTTTGCCCAAGTATACGTGATGAATATACTTGGGCAATTTTTATGTCCGTTTACTTCAGATAAAAGATAAACCATGAAAGGCTTAACTTTTTTGAAAAATAATCGTATCTTGTAAAAAAATAAAAGAAAGAGATATGAGTACATTAAAAGAAGCTTTAGCACATAGAAGAAGTTATTACGCTATTACAAATAAATCATTAATTACTGATAGCGAGATAGAAGATATTGTAAAGTTTGCCGTGAAGAATATCCCTTCCGCGTTTAATTCCCAAACAACACGAGTTGTTTTATTATTAGGAGAACAGCACCTGAAATTATGGAATATCGTGAAAGATACATTGCGTAAAATCGTTTCAGAAGAAGCATTTAAGGCAACCGAGAAGAAAGTAGATACATCATTTGCCGCGGGGTATGGTTCCGTGCTCTTTTTTGAAGACCGTACCGTGGTCGAGGGATTACAAAAAGCATTCCCGACCTATCATGAAAAATTCCCTATATGGTCGCAACATACTTCTGCCATGCATCAGTTAGCTATTTGGACAATGTTGGAGGATGCCGGCTTCGGTGCTTCGTTGCAACATTACAATCCTTTAATTGATGAAGCCGTTATCGCGGAATGGGGACTACCCGAGAATTGGGAATTAGTTGCACAGATGCCTTTCGGTATTCCGTTGCAAGAACCCGGGAAAAAAGAGTTTAATCAGTTGGAAGAAAGGGTTCGTGTTTTCAAGTAATATATGTATGAAAATTATTTTATAGAGGTGAGGTGTAACAACCTCACCCTTTTTATATTTGATCAATTTCTTCGAGAGAGAGACCAGTTATTTTAGCGATAGTATCCGGGAGTAAACCAAATGATTTCATATTTCGAGCAATTTCCAGCTTTTCTTCCATTCGACCTTTTTCTAACCCTTCTTCTAACCCTCTTTTCAACCCTTTTGTTCAGCACTATAATATAATGTTTTCTCCACGCTGATAATATCCCAAAATTGTTCGTAACCTAGTAACTGAGCCGGAGTAAAGGCTGATTCTTCAACGGCTTTAACAGCTTTTCCTACTTCTGGATTAGCTAATAGTTCTTCCGGTACTTCCACGGTATTCTCGTCTATCTCCGTCAGATAACGTAACCACAGTACTTGCATTTTTTTCTCCATGTAACAATGTGGATGAAACTTGGGTAACTCTACAAATATCAGTTGTAGACCGTCGATCACTTTATCGGAATTCTCCACGTGCACTAGCCGATAATGATGATAATATCCTTCTAATTCTGATTCAAAGGTATCGTTGACTAGATTAAGCGAGTATACCGGTTGCAGCAATTGATAGTTTTCCCCACTCTCGATCTGGCGCACATAAGCTTTCGAGGCATTGAACAAAACCCGTTGTTTGAACTCTGGTGACCAGATCATTTACATTTCCACGATGAATTGTCGACCTTGTTTATCTTTGCAACGCACGTCCACGATGCTGTTCTTGCGCAAGGGGTTTTCCGGCACCATTTCAGAAGGTAGGTACTCTATGTCGGTGATTTCCTGTCCGGGAGCTAACGGGAGTAAGGCGTTGAGTAAACTCATCACCAGATCGGGATGTTCGCCGAATACGCGTTTGAAAGTTAAATCAGCTTTAGGATTCAAGTATCTCATGGCAGTTTATTTTAATCTATAGTTCAACACTTACAAAATTAGCAATTAAAATTGGAACCTGTTAATCCTAGGGGGAGTTTTTCTTTTTAAAA
Organism: uncultured Butyricimonas sp.; assembly: GCF_959596855.1. Lineage (NCBI taxonomy): Bacteria > Pseudomonadati > Bacteroidota > Bacteroidia > Bacteroidales > Odoribacteraceae > Butyricimonas > uncultured Butyricimonas sp. The sequence continues at coordinate 39,051 of NZ_CAUFYA010000036.1, read as the reverse complement.
GCATGTATGTTTTTGATTTTAATATTTATAGCAAGTTGTATAGGTCGTAAATTGAGGAAGAATTTTATATAGATATCTTTCGAATGTAAATTGCATCCGAGGGATATTTTTTGCTTTGAAAAAAATATGGGAAATGGAGTAAGGGTATTTGCTTTTTTGGACTCTTAATAGTAAAAAGTATAAAGGAACTTTTTAATTAATAGTAAATTTAAAATTTGAAGTTTATGAAAAAAGTATTATTTTCGTTGTACATACTTGCAGTTTTCTTCGCATGTAGTCAACCTGAAGTTGAAAACTTAACTCAAGAGAGAACAATGAGATTGAGTTCAAGGAGTATGGGAATGGAGGATCAAAAACCAGATGTATACGTTGAGTCTGGTTGCTTAGTTTTTAAGAATTTTAATGTTCGTGATTCCATTATTAATATGTTAGAGCAATTGAATGATGAACATAGGATTGCATGGGAAAAGAATTTAGGATTTGTATCTGCCAAAACCTATTATGCTCCGTATTTTTACGAATACGACAATGTAAAATCAGAAGAAGAATGTCATTTGTTTGCTGAGAAATATGCATCAATCTTGAATATTACGACAGATGAAGAGGGATGTATAGACGTGGAATATCCGTTTACGACACCTCGTTTCGAGGTCATATTGACTGCGGATGGAAGAGTAAAAGTTGGAAATGCTATGTATATTTATAAAACTAATCGACGAATTGTTATTCATTTCGCAGATGTTAGAAGAATTAATAATTATAAAAATGCTCTTGTTTCTTCTGAAAATGATAATGTGGATGTGATTTATAATAATGATGCACAAGTGATGTTGCGTGGCAGTGTTAGTCGAGACATATCATTAGTCAACTCTGGCGGGTTTATAAAATCAGGAAAGAAAAAATATTTATGGGATCTTATTTATTCTTTAGAAAAAGTTATGATTGATAAAACATTCTATCGTAATCATGTATATTTAAAATTGCATCAAAGAGCAAAGAAAAAATATCTTGGTGGTTGGCATGATTATAGTACAAGTTATAGTATCCATGGAACATATGTTAGCGTTCAAAGTAATGATATTAGTACTCAATACTATGGAGATGAACATTCTATTACACGAAAAAGTGGTGCAAATTATACATTTTTTCATTTAGAAACTCCTAGAGCCTTAAATTATGGTGTCGAGGGACACCCTAGACTAGACATTGTTGTAAGAGCAGATCATAAATCAAGCTTTTTGGGGTGGCCGGGATATCATTTAAATTATGAAGGAAGCGTTGGAAACATTACAGATTTTTATGTATTTGCCTCTTCTTTCCCTAATAAACTCTATTATTAATTTTCAATGAAAAAATATTTAGTCTTTTTTATAATTGTGATTTTTGCTTCTTTTTCTTGTAGCAAGAAAGAGGAAGAACCTATAGCTTATGAATTTGTTAGCACGGGTATGGATACATTGATTATAGGAAATTATTTTACATCCTTTTTTTATATCACGTCACCCTCTGCTAAAGTATCTTTTTACCTAGAGGGACCGATAGAGAATTTCAAAGGAGACGCTGGAGATTTTTTTTTCGATAATATTTCAGATAGTCTTTACATTCGTGATGATATGATATTTATCAAAGAAATATCTTCTTTTGAAAAGAATGATTATAATAAGAAGTTTTGGAAGATTTCTTTTGATTGGGTACCGACGACTCAACAAATTGAAGTCAATAAAATATATTGTTTTATAATTCAGAGTATTTGGGAGGCTGAAGGTATTCCTCGTACAACATGGAGAAATTACATATATATGAAAGGATGTTAAGGAATATACATGCTAAATAAGAAGTAGAGGTATCTTAAAACAATTATTTTTTACAAGATACTTTTACTTCTTATTTATTTAGCCTACTTTTGAGAAATAGTTTTCGTGTATGTGAAAAAGCAGGATATGATGCTTGTAGATTCTAATATTTTAGAAAAGTACTTCAATAAGATGTATAGACCGCTATGTCTGTATGCCCTAAATATAACCGAATCATACGATGATTCGGAAGATATCGTACAGCAGATATTTGTAGAGTTGTTGGAGAAAGCGGTTACGGGTAGTCTGGAAGTGGGAGAAATGAAATATTATTTATACACGGTCGTGCGGAATCGGGCTGTGAAACACGTGAAAAGAAGCCATGAAAAAATATCCATAGAGAACGCAATGTATCTGACGGATGAAAATGCTGTATCAATTTCTGTCGAGGAAGAAGCCTTGGTGTGGGATTGGATTGACGCTTTGCCTGCGGAAAGGCGGAATATATTCTTGATGGCAAAACAACAAGGCATGAAGTATAAAGAAATTGCCATGCAATTGAATATTTCGGTGAAAACTGTTGAGGGACAAATGGGGAAAGCATTAAAGACGTTGAGAGATAAAGCGATAAAAATTTATTTATTCTTCTTTGGGTAGTATAAGCTTTAATACATGACAAGAGCATGAAAAATGAATTATTAGCAAAATATATTCTTGGTGAAGCAAACACGAAAGAAAGCCAAAGCGTGGAACGTTGGTTGAAAGAAAGTGAAGAGCATCGACGAGAATTTCAACGCGTCGAACGTCGTATCCAATTGGGGGCAAAACGTTACAAGTGTGGGGTCTTTGATACTCGACAAGCCGCACGAAAAATAAAATTCCCGGCGAAGAAACACCCTTTCCGAGTTTGGCAAGTGGCTGCTGCGATAATTGTTTTAATATCGGGAATATGGTACTGGAATGAACCGGGGACCGAAGAAACGGTTTTAATATCTAAAGCCGGGGAAACAAAGGTATTTTATTTGCCGGATAGTTCGCATGTAACACTTGCCGGAGATAGTCGGTTGACTTATAATTCCGAGTATGGCAAAGGAAATAGAGAGTTGTTTTTATATGGAAAGGCGTATTTCAGGGTAAAACGGGATACGGAAAAACCTTTCGTGGTACGAACATCCTTGATACGGGTAGAAGTATTGGGAACCATATTTCAAGTTACATCACGCAAGTTTCTAGCCGAAGTCTTCGTGAGAGAGGGAAGCGTGAAAGTGGCAACCCGGGATAAGAAGCAGGAAGAAATGTTAGAAACCGGAATGTCCGCTAAGTATAAACATGACGGAGAATTAGTGATCTCCGAGCAATTCAATAAAAATCAATTCAACTGGGAAACAGGTGTTTTTATATTTGAAAATGCCCTCTTGTCTGAAGTAATTGAAGTCCTGAACGAGTATTACGGTTGTCATATCGTGTTGCCGGATGATTATGCTTCTCTTCGGATAACGGTTATCTTTAAAGAAGTTTCATTGAAGGACGCAATAGAAATAATCAACAGAACTTTGGATATTCAATTAACAATTTGAGTATGCGAGTGGGGATCATGATTATTCTGTTGTTTTTTTGTGTCGCGAGAGGAATATCTCAGAATACATTTTCGATTGCTTTTCACGAAACTCCCGTGAAAGAAGTGTTGGAAAAGCTTGAACAACAAACAGGATATATTTTCTCGTACTCGCCTGCTGTTTTGAATCCATTAGCCCCGATAACGGTATCTATACAACAAGCTGATTTGGAACAAGTTTTGAACTCGGTGTTTAAACCGTTGGGTATCACGTGGGAGATATTCGGGGGATATATCATTTTGAAGAAGAGAAAGCGTTTTTTCACCGTTTACGGAAGAATATACGACAAAGAATCACGGGAAAGATTGATTGGTGCCTCTGTTTACGATTCCCGGTTGCGTATCGGTGCAGCCACCAATAATTACGGATTCTACACGCTACTCGTACCGGAAGGTGAGGTGAGTTTAAACTATTCTTACGTGGGGTATCAGGGGAGTGTGTATCAATTCAATTTAAAAACAGATACCGTGCTCAATGTCGAATTACACCCGACATTAAATTTAGGGGAAATTATTGTAACTCAGCCATCCATTCCCGAATGGGCAAAGAATACTCAAGCCGGCCAGTTAGAGTTTCCGATTTTCACGGCAAATGTGCTTCCGAAACTTCTAGGTGAAAGTGACTTACTGAAAGCTGTCCAGTTATTTCCCGGAGTCCGTGCCGGTATAGAAGGCATAGCGGGTTTATTGGTCAGGGGAGGGAATAGGGATGAAAATCAATTTTTAATAGATGATATCCCGCTATATAACGCGAATCATTTATTGGGATTCTTTTCAGCTTTCAATTCCGATGCCGTGAAGAACGTGAACTTTTATAAATCCAGCTTTCCCGCTCGTTATGGCGGACACCTCTCTTCTGTCACGGATGTACGTCTGAAAGAAGGAAATATGCAAGAATACCATGGTAGTTTTTCTGTCGGTCTGCTGTCCAGTAAATTCAACATAGAAGGTCCTATCGAGAAGAACCGCAGTTCGTTCAATATTACTGCCAGAAGAACTTACATAGATTTGATCGGGGCGCCTATTTATGCTGCGGTAAGTAATACAAGCGACAGTAAAGAAAATGTCGGGTATAATTTTGCGGATATAAATATCAAGTTGACTCGTGTGTTTTCGAAACAGAATACGTTGTCTTTTATCTTTTTCTGGGGAGATGATCATTTAAAATACAAGAAAGACGAAAAGGATTCGTATTACATGGCTCCCGAGCGTATCCGGGATAATATGCACGGGACATGGGGAAATCTGGTTGTAGGATTACGGTGGGATAAAATGATTACCCCGGGGTTATATGTCAATACCGTATTTTCCTATAACCGCTATCGGACTTTCATGAACAAAAAATATCAACATGAAACTTTTTCGGGCGATACCATTCAGCTGAAGAAGATTCGCTTTAAATCGAGTCAGGAAGAGTGGCGGATAAAGAGCGACTTCACTCGCGTTGTGAATAATTGGAATCGTTTATGTTTTGGCGGTCATTACATTTATCATGTTTTCGTGCCGGAAAAACGATTGACTTTAAGAAAGGTGGAGGGTATAGAAACGGCGCTCAGAAAATGGATTCGCCATAGGGAATACGCTCATGAAATAGCCTTGTATGTCGAGGATGAAATGACGATAAAAGAGAATCTGACCATGAATCCGGGGGTACGAAGTATATTATTTCGTGTCGGGAGTACAAATTATTTCTCTTTGGAGCCTCGTTTTTCCATGCAATACAGATGGAACGATCATTGGAGTACAAAAGCTTCCTATACACTCATGTCACAGTATGTCCACCAATTGGGAAGCAGCATGTTGAACATGCCTACCGACCTGTGGGTGCCGGTCAGTGATAAGGTAAAGCCTATGAAATCGCACCAATGCGTGGTGGGAATTTACTATTATCCCCACGTGCGTTGGCATCTTTCTCTTGAAGGATTTTACAAGACCCAGAATAACTTGATGGACGATGACAACGGGTTGGATATTACCCCGGCATATCTGGATTGGAAAGAAAATACCCGTTCTGGAAAAGGACGGGCCTTAGGGTTGGAGTGGATGCTTCGGAAAATGGGTGGAAAAACCAACGGGTGGATAAATTACACGCTCTCGCGTGCATACCGTTGGTTCCCGGATTGTTCAGTGAATCAAGGACAACGTTTCCCGGCAATGTACGATAGCCGTCACATGGTCAATCTGGTCTTGTTACATAAATTCAGCGATTTCTTTGACATCAGTGCCACTTGGACATTTAACAATGGTTTTTATACCACGCAACCACTGGAAAGATACAATGCCCCTACCACGCTGCCGGGAGAAAAGGGGGAGAAGAAAAAGGATATTATATTCCACGTTGAAAAACGCAATAATTTAAAGACACCTGATTATCATCGGTTGGATCTGGGGATTAATTTCCACCGTCGCCGCCGACACGGGACATCAACGTGGAGTATTAATTTATATAACGCTTATTGCAGGTTGAACACGATAGGGTTAAGTCCAGACTACTCTGTTAGTTATGACGAGCAGAGAGAATGTCAGTATTTCAGTAATGACTGGCTTTTCCCGATTATACCGTCTTTTTCTTACACGTTTACATTTTAGGATTAGAGTTATGAGAAGAGTGATTTTTATTTTATCGTTTTTTTTATTCTACTACGGTTGCAACAATTCGGAAGAATATAATTTTCGGGGAGAAGTACCGGACAGTCGTTTGGTTATTTATGCTTATGCGGAAGCAGACTCTTTGCTCTATGCCGAGATTTCAAAATCGAGAACAGGCACGGACAACACGGAAATTGATTCCGCATGGGATATAAAATGTCAAGTGTACGTGAATGACTGTTACGCCGGAGAATTACGGTCGAGCGGTAATAATCGCTATTTATCCGGCATACGTCCTAAGGCGGGAGATAAGATCACGATAAAAGCCTCATGCCCGGAACTGGAGGATGCGACAGGTTCAACTACTGTATGTAACCCGTTTCCGGCTATAGAATTAGATACTTTTCGAGATATGAGTGCGCTCCAATTACGTGTTCGGGTGAAAGACAACGGGGAAGGAGTGAATTATTACAGGCTGGTCGTGGAGGATGAAATCTATTTTTATGGAATGGACTGGGAAGAAGGAAGCCGGAAAATAGATTCTTCTATAAAATATTCCTACGATGTGGATCTTTCCGGGGATGCACTATTATCGGAAGGACTGATTTCAACCATTCTGGGAAAGGAGATAAACACCAACCCGTACCAAGTATTCACGAATGAAACCTTTTTCGGGAAAGAACGGGTTTTTTATGCAAGCGTGAATTATCCCTATTCTTATGAAAGGAAAACATGGATGATCGAGCATAAAGATACCATTCATTATTTGGAAAAAAAATATCATCGCCTAAGAGTAAAAGTACTCCGGATAGATAAGTCCCTGTTCGATTACCTCTATACCTTGGGGATTTACGAGGGACAGCCGGCCATGTACAAAGAACCGATTCAAGTGTCTTCAAATATACAAGGGGGACTGGGTGTCGTGGGAAGTTGTTATACTCGTGAAACCGTACTGGATATCCCCGTGGTGAAATAAAAATAAAAATACGGAATAAGGGTTTTCGTGTTTATTGACTCTTATAAGTAGAATACTTAAAAGAATCAATACATGAAAAGGAAGAAAATAAGTGGTGTATTTTTAGCTTTATCGGTAAGTGGCATCTTATTGAACGGGTGCGAGCAGAAATTACAGTTTGATTTTAAGGCGCAAACTCCCGTTCCGGTTGTGAATAGTGTGTTAAGGGCAGGTGACGATACCGTGCGGGTACGGGTCACGTGGACTAGAAACGTGTATGAACAGGAGGATTTCCCCGTGGAGGCTGATGCTTCCGTGAAATTGTACAAGAATGATCATCTGGTCGGGGAGTGTAGCTATTTAAAGGATGGATGGTATGCCATAGCCCATCCGGTAGAGGCTACCGGTACTTATCGCGTGGAGGCACGTATTAACGGTCAACCTCTTGTTTGGGGAGAAACCCGTGTACCGGCACTTTTACTTCATGCGAGCATAGAATGTGACAGTCTGCGGGATCGGATTATCAATCGCTGGACAGACCGGGCAGAGGAAAAAAACTATTATTGGTTGTCAGCAACATATTCGACTGACAGACTGATGGATACCTCGCATATGGTATTGCAATCATATATAGAAACAAACAGCACGTTGCCCGATGCTTTTAACCGGAGTTTTGATTTCGAGGAAGAAATACCGGCGGAGTATGATTATTACGTGAGAATCGAGGATAGCGGATTGTCCGGCAAAGATATTGAATTGAGTTATAAGGGACGTCGTTATTACAGTAGTTATTGGGAACCGGATTCGGGATGTTATAAAAGTACCCGTTTCATACTAAGTTTGGATGAATCCTATGACCGTTACCTGAAAGCATCCATACTGAACGAGGATTACATGTTGGACATGGATTCCGAACCGTTATTTTACTCTCCTTTATGGACTTATTCCAATATACACGGGGGTACGGGACTCGTCGCTTCTTATTCGAAATATGAAGATGTATTTATCGAGGTATTTCAAAAACGAGAAGAATAAACCCATGAAAAAAATATTGTTTATAATTGTAATACATGTGTTTTCAGTTTTCGCCTCTTTTGCCCAAAAGAATTTTACTTTAAGCGGATATGTCGAAAACAAGATGACCGGGGAGCGATTGGTCAATGCCACGATACACGAAACCCGAAGCGGTAGGGGAACTACCTGTAATCAATACGGTTTCTTCTCGCTTTCATTACCCCGCGGACAGCATCATTTATCAGTCAGTCACGTGGGATTCGCAAGGATGGAAATCAACTTGGAATTAAAAAACGATACGTTGGTCGTCATATTTTTATCTCCCGAAAATCGTTTGGAAGAAGTGGAGGTAGTCGAGAGAAAGAGGTCTTTTTCGTCAGCCTTGGGCAAACATTCCTTGTCACTGGATTGGGTGAAACGAATGCCTGCGGTTTTAGGGGAAGCCGACGTTTTGAAATCACTGCATTTCCTGCCCGGCGTCAATTCGGGGCAGGAAGGATTGACGGGTTTCAGCGTGAGAGGGGGAAGCACCGACAATACCCAATTTCTGTTGGACGGTCTTCCCGTGTATAACGTGAACCATGCTTACGGGTATTTCTCTGCTTTCAATGGGGACGCTTTACAGGATGTTACGCTTTACACGGGCGAACTTCCCGCCCGTTATGGAGGAAGTTTGTCTTCTGTGTTGGAAGTGACGATGCGGGAAGGAAATCGTAAAAAATATTCGGGAAACATCCGTATCAGTCCCGTTGCCGGTTCTGTCATCGTGGAAGGCCCCATTAAAAAAGACAAGGCTTCCTTTATCATATCGGGAAGGCGAACTTGGTTGGACGGTTTACTATGGTTAGGTCAACGTGTTGCTGGAAGTGATTTTTCGACAGGCTATAACTTTTATGATTTAAACGCTAAAGTAAACTGGGAAGTCAATAAATATAACCGTCTGTATATAAGTATGTACAATAGTCGGGATTCCCGTTTCGCGGAGTGGAAGACGGATGGCTCGAAACACGCGGACCGCTTTCAATTTTACTGGGGAAACACGAGTGTTTCAGGACGTTGGAATCATTTGTTCGCTCCTTCTTTTTTCTCGAATATCACGTTATATTACAGTCAATTCAGTAATAGCCAAAAAATGACAATGTATAACGAAAACTTCGCTCGGCGGGAAGGATCGAGGACGGATTCACGCTTGCGGGATTGGACGCTGAAAACCGATTTTGAATACTTGCCGGGAGCAAAACATCATTTCCGCTTCGGGAGCGTGAGTTCCATAAAGTATTTCGCACCGGAGATGTCATATATCGGGAGCGTCAATTTGAACGAACACGTGAAAGACACCACGACCGGAAATGTTTATTCGCAGGAAGCCTATATAGAAGATCACGTGCAACTCGGTTATCGTTGGGCGATGGATGCCGGGATACGTTTCTCATTACACGCGGTGTCCGGTACCCGTTATTATGCTTGGCAGCCTCGCCTGTCCCTCTCGTACAGGGCAGGAAAGAACATGTTATTTAAGGCGTCGTGGGCAAGAATGCAACAGCCGTTACACCTTTTGATAAACACTTCCGTGGGTATGAATACCGACCTGTGGGTACCCGTAACCCGTAAGATCGCACCTGCCTCTTCGGATTTATTCTCGGTCGGATGGTCTTATTCATTTGCTAATTCATGGAATTTTTCGATAGAAGGCTATTTCCATAACTTGAAGAACGTCGTGCGGTATCAAGACGGAATACGTTTTCTGAAGAATAAGGATAACAGTTGGCAGGAATATGTCGACGTGGGAAAAGGACGTGCCTATGGGATTGACTTCATGGTGAAGAAAACATCGGGACTCCTCACGGGGTGGCTTTCTTACTCTTTATCAAAATCGGAACGAAGTTTCACGGGGATAAACGCGGGAAACTGGTATCCGTTCGAATACGATCGCGGGCATAAACTGAACGTAACCGCAAATTATGCGCTTCCCCTGAAAGAGAAGTCCCGTTTTTACAAGTCTTTCTCGCTCAACTTCACGCTGGCGACGGGAAATTATATCTCGTTGGGAAAACAATTGTATAACGCAGTTCCCATGCCCGAAGCCTATCTGTCGGGAGAGAGTACCCCGGAGTATCGGGAATATATAGAGCACCCGAACAATTTTCGTATGCCGGCTTATCATCATTTGGATGTATCATACGTGTTGGACAACCGGAAAGGACGAGGAAGCTCGTGGGTATTCGGGATCTATAATATATATGCCCGAAAAAATCCTTCCGTGATATACCATAAACCGACCGCGGAGGGGATAACTACCCGTTGTTGGAGTCTGTTGCCGTTTGTACCTTCCGTTACGTGGAGTTATAAATTTTAGAGCGTACCAATCTATACAAAGTACCCCGGTTTGGTATACAAACCGGGGTACTTTGTATATTCTTCCGGAAAGACTTCTGTCTTGTATCTATTTTTGAAGCATAATTAATTAAAACCGATTATGGAAAAGACAGAAGTTATTACACGAGTTTCAAAATTAGTCATACTCTTTTTATTCGCGGTAACACCGGTGATGCTCAACGGGCAAGACAATCGAAAAGCCTTGATGCGGTCGATACGGGGAACCGTGGTGGACGCGGCTTCGGGTTATCCGATTGCTTACGCTTCGGTTGCTCTGCTGGGAAGACCGGGAACGGGAGCGATCTCGGATAGTTCGGGACATTTTATTATAAAAAATGTACCTGTCGGGCGTCACGATATACAAGCATCGTTCGTGGGATATGAATCCGCTATTTTTAAAGAAATACTTGTCACTTCCTCTAAAGAAGTGTTTCTGAACATTCCGTTGAAAGAGGCTATACGGGAACTGGACGAAGTCACGGTGCGTCCGAGTCTGAATAAAGAGCAACCGTTAAATAAAATGGCAACGACGGGAGCGAGGATGCTGAGCGTGGAAGAGGCAAGCCGATACGCGGGGGGAATGGACGATCCCGCGCGTCTGGTCAGTTCTTTTGCCGGGGTATCACCTGCCATGTCAACGAACGGGATTTCCATTCACGGGAATGCTCCTCACTTGTTGCAATGGAGATTGGAGGACGTGGAGATACCGAACCCGAATCATTTTGCCGATTTATCAATTCTCGGGGGAGGTATTCTTTCGGGGTTAAGCAGTCACGTGTTGGGAAATTCGGATTTCTTTTCCGGGGCTTTTCCCGCCGAATTTAGTAATGCCGTGTCCGGTGTTTTCGACATGAAATTGAGAAACGGGAATAACCGTCGAGTGGAGAACACGATACAAATCGGATTGCTCGGTATGGACTTTGCCTCGGAAGGCCCGTTGACGAAGAAACATAATTCCTCTTATATATTCAATTACCGCTATTCCACGACGGGGATACTCGAGAAAGCGGGTATTGTTGACTTCGGGGGTATACTGGATTATCAGGACTTGAATTTCAAATTTAACATTCCCACGCGGAAAGCGGGAACATTTTCCGTCTGGGGAACCGGACTGATCGATAAATCCGAAAGTGAATTCGAGAAGAACCCCGAAGAATGGGAATATCTCGGCGAACAGATGGAGAGCGAAACAAGTCAGTACATGGTGGCGGGAGGCATCTCTCACAGCTATTTCTTCAACGATAACACGCGATTGAAAACCATTGTTGCCGCTACTTATTTCAGGCATAAAGGATTTGTTGACTTCTATGATTTCGATTTGAACAAGTACCCGAATCTGGATTTGGTACGTAATAACACGAACTTGATTTTCTCCGCCATATTGAACCGGAAATTCAGTGCAAAATTTACCAACAAAACGGGTTTTACTTTCACGAAGATGTACTACGACATGGAAATGAACCTGTCCCCGTACACGATGCAACCATTGGAATTGATATCCAAGGGTGAAGGCAACACGAATCTGATCTCCGGGTACACGAGTTCATACATCGGACTGAGCGACCGGGTAACCCTAAGCGTGGGACTTAACGCGCAGGTACTCACGCTGAATAATCATTGGACGGTAGAGCCTCGTACCGGAATAAAATGGCAGGCTACCCCGAAAGCCTCGTTTGCCTTGGCTTACGGGCTTCATAGCCGGATGGAAAAAATGGATGTTTATTTCGTGCGTACCCGAAGCACGGGTACGGAACCCGTGAACAAGGATTTGGATTTTTCGAAGGCGCATCACGTGATGCTTTCGTATGGTTGCAGGTTATCCGATAACTTGAATTTAAAGATTGAACCTTACTTCCAACATCTATTTGATATTCCCGTGATTGCCGATAGTTCCTATTCCGTGCTGAACCGTGTGGACTTCTACGTGGAGGAAGCTTTGAAGAACAAGGGAAAGGGACGTAACTTCGGGGTAGACGTAACCTTGGAAAGATACTTGAATGACGGTGTTTACTACATGATATCCGGTTCGCTTTTCAGTTCCAAATACAAGGGAGGGGACGGCAAATGGCGGAACACGAAATATAACCGACAATTTATTATCAATTGTCTGAGCGGCAAAGAGTGGATGTTAGGACAAGACAAGCAGAATATACTGGGAATCAATCTGAAAATGACCATGCAGGGAGGGGATCGTTATAGTCTGGTTGACAGGGTGGCAACGCTTGACGATCCCGATAAAGTGGTACAACATGATGAAACGAAAGCATTCACGAAACAATTCTCGCCGATGTTTATCGTCAATTACACGATCAGTTACAAGATAAACAAGAAAAAAGTTTCTCATGAATTTGCCTTGAAAGGCTTGAATGCAACGGGTTGTAAAGAATATTACGGTCACGAGTATAACTTTAATACGGGAGAGATCAAGCCGTTGAGAAGTGCAACCGCTTTGCCGAACATTAGTTATAAGTTAGAATTTTAAAAATTTATAGAGATAAGGTATTACATTTGTACGCGTGGAAATAAACAAATATCGAATCATGAATTTGAACACGAAAGGGCAGAAGCTGCTGCATCATATATTGATAAACCCGAAGGCTAAGGTTTGGCGGCACGCTCTCCTGATCGTGGCTATCGCTTCGGTTTCTTTCAACCAGACGTATATAGTTTTTCAACACGGGATTCCCGTGTTGCGCGATAAACTATACCTGATAGCCTTGTTTGCAGCCTTATCGTATCTGGTCGTTGTCTATTACAATATTTACGTGCTGATTCCCAAGTATCTGATAAAAAAGAAATACACGTTGTACGGTATAGGAGTTGCTATCTCGGTGATATTGCTTCTGTGCGGGCAGAACTTGATCGAGGATATTACCCGTTCATACTTGGGAGAAGCGGGAATGAACTATCTCAGTCCGGTATCCTTGATAAACAATATATCTTCTTTTACCACCATCTCTCTCTGTTTGGTGGGTGGGTCTATCACCGTGCTGCTGAAATATTGGATGCTGGAAAACCAACACGTGAGCCGGTTGGAGAAGATGCATATTCAATCGGAAGTGGAGCAATTGAAAGAACAGGTGAACCCGCAATTATTGTTCAACATTCTGGATAAAACCGGACGTTTGGCAAACACGGAGCCGGAGGAATCTTCCCGTATGCTATTCAAATTGAGTCAACTCCTGAGATACCAGTTGTATGATTGTAGCCGCGGCACGGTATTGCTGGATGCTGAAATTCGTTTTCTAGGCAATTACCTGTCACTGGAGCAAATATATTCACGGCAATTCGAATACCGGATTTCATCGGAAGGAGAGGTCAGGCGGGTGTTTATCCCACCTTTATTATTTATCCCTTTCGTGCAGTGGTGCGTGATGCAAATATACAAAGGGAACCAACAGGGAGTGCTTCACTTGGATTTTAAAGCGGATAAGAAACAGGTTGAATTTGTTTGCGAACACGATCGCGAAACAATTCCCGGGGAAGGCGATCTTTCAAGAATAAAACAACGCTTGGCTTTCTTGTACAAAACTGATTATTCGTTAGCCCTCGCTGAAAATTCCATTCATTTAACGTTAAAACAGCCGGAATCATGATAAAAGACATAGACCAAAGTATACCTGATTTCCTGTCATCCCCCAAGTTCCGGGTACACAGACATCTGTTATTGCAGTTGACACTTATCTGCATATCGTCGAGTGTTTTTGCCGACCTGTCGGGAGAGGTACTTGCCACGCGGGAACGGCTCTACTGTTTTATAGGGTTCTATCTCGTGCTTAATTTGGACGTGTATTGCAATCTTTATCTCCTTGCACCCCGTTTCCTTATGAGAGATCGTATTTCCAGCTATATATTATCCGTTGTCGGTATGATATTGTTTGCTATCTTGGTTATAGCCGTTTTGCAATCCAGTTTTTATAATCTCTATCAAACAGATCCCGTGTATAACCGGTATATCGTGTTGAATCTTGTTTCTTCAATGATATCAATCGGGCTGCTTACATTCGGTTCGTCAACCTTGCTACTTATAAAATACTGGATAGAATATAATCAGAGAGTGGATGAATTGGCTTCTTCCACTTTGCAGTCGGAACTGAAATTTCTGAAGAAACAAATCAACCCTCATTTCTTGTTCAATATGCTGAATAATGCCAACGTGCTGATCCGCAAGAACCCGAAAGAGGCTTCCCGCGTACTGTTTCGTTTGAAAGACTTGCTGCGTTACCAGATAAATGACAGTACCAAAGAGAAAGTATCATTGAACTCGGAGATTCAATTCTTGAGTGATTTCCTGAATTTGGAGAAAGTGCGGCGAGATAATTTCGAATACCTGATTATGAAAGAGGGAAAAATGGAGCAGTTTTGGCTACCGCCATTGTTGTTTATCCCTTTCGTGGAAAATGCCGTGAAGCATAATCCGGACACGGAAAACAAGTCGTTCGTCTACCTTTCTTTTGAAGTGACGGACGATCGTTTGATATTCCGCTGCCAAAATTCGAAGCCTGCAATAGCACCGGAACGCGCTGAAGTGGGAGGGTTGGGATTGAAAAATATAAAACGTCGGTTGGAATTGTTATTCCCGGGTAACCATTCTTTGGAAATTCAAGAAGACGAAAAAACATACACTGTAAATTTACACCTGATATTATGAATTGTATTATTGTAGATGATGAACCGTTGGCAAGAGAAGCCATAGAATTATTGACAGGGGAGAACACGCGATTGAAATTGACGGGGACATTTAATAATGCATTGTCCGCTTCCCGGTTTATGGAGGACAACCCCGTTGATCTGGTATTTCTGGATATCCAAATGCCGGGCATCACGGGGATTGAATTTGCCCGGGCGATTCCCCGGAGGACTCTGGTCATTTTCACGACCGCGTACACGGAGTATGCCTTGGACAGCTACGAGGTGGATGCTATTGATTATCTGGTGAAACCCGTGGAGGCAGAACGTTTCCAAAAAGCCGTGGAAAAAGCGATGATATACCATGCACTCTTGTTGCAGGAAGAAAAAGAGAATATCGAACCGGTAGATAATGAATTTTTCTTCGTGAAGTCCGATCGCCGTTATTTCAAAGTGAATTTCAAAGATATACTTTTTATCGAGGGACTGAAAGATTACGTGATTATCCAACTGGCAGACCAGCGTATTATTACCCGGATGAACTTGAAAACGACATATGAACTCCTGCCTAAAAAAGACTTCCTACGGGTAAATAAATCATATATCGTGAACACGAATCATATTGACTCTTTCGACAATAACGACATCTTTATCGGGAATTACGAAATAGCGATAGGCAACACGTACCGGGATTCATTTTTCGATACGTTTATGAAGAGGGGATAAATTCAAGGTAAAAAACGTTTTCACGCGTTTGTCCTAGAGTAATCCCGGTAATATCGTGATGCAAACGGGTAATACTTGAGTTGTAATGTGGTTGCACGTTTGTTGTAGATACAGTGTAGAAACGCTTCGGGGTATATCTGCAACGGATGAACAATGGTAGAACATCGAATGAAGGAGCCTACTTGGGGAGAAAGGTAACCTTTACGCATGAGATTTTCAGACTATCGTACATATACGATATTTATTGATTTTATTTGGAGTTTTCACGTATTGTTCGTAGATTTACGAATAACAAACAATCTAAAGAATGGAAGATAAGAAATACTCTGACGAACAAATACAGGTAGCCCGTTTTGCCAAGGCAATGGGGCATCCGGCAAGAATGGCGATTCTTGATTTCCTTGCAGGACAGGAGAATTGCTATTTTGGAGATATTCACGAGGAATTACCTATCGCGAAAGCGACTGTTTCTCAGCACTTGAAAGAACTGAAAGAAGCAGGTTTAATACAAGGAGAAATTGAAACTCCCAAGGTGAAGTATTGTATCAACCGGGAGAATTGGGCTTTAGCAAGTAGATTATTCGCGAATTTCTTTTGCGAGTGTAATCGGGTGCGGCTTTAGTGGCCGTTGTCGGCGTACTTGTCGAAGTGCTGGTTATGCTTGCTTTGGTACGAATGGCAAACTGAACTAAAAAGTGGTTCCCTGCGCTAGGGAGTAACACGATCAAGATATGAACAAGAGAGGAGTATCATTAGTTTACCCGCGCGCAAGCGGCGGGCTATGGCTTGTCCCGACTATCTTTAGAGTAGAAACACTGTTGAAACATACCATGAAGGCAAATCAGCGAAGATGCTTCGTTCATGCTTCGTTCATGCTACGTCTATGGTGTAGAGAAAGTATAGAGTAAAGGCAGAGCAATGTATGCCAAGTTCACATTAAATGAATCAATAATGAAATCACGTATTCAAAGTTATATATATATTATCAGCGTTCTCGTGTTATTGGGAAGTTTATTTCTTCTAAGGGGAAATATTAGTCGTTTTCTATCGGGGATACAAACGAAAAATAGTACGGATATAAAACATGAAGCGATAGCCAATACAATCATCAAACGATACAATTACAACCGGAATGACAGTGATTATCAAGTCACTTTTTTAGAATTCGGGGCAACTACCTGTCATTCTTGCAAACTAATGGAGAAAGTCATGGAGGAAGTGCGAGAACGCTATTCGAGCAAAGTAAATACCGTGTTTATCAACGTGACTCTTCCCGCGAATAAAGATATCGTGAAACATTTTGGAATCGTGACTATTCCAACTCAAATATTACTTGACAAAAATGGAAAAGAATATTATCGTCATGAAGGCTATATCTCGGCAGATGATTTGAGTAAACAATTTCCCTGATAAGAGCATATAAAGATGGAGGTATGTCAAAAAAACAAGGAGTGTAAAAGGAGAAAACTTTTTTCTCTCCCTTTTCTTTATCTCTACAACGGTTTCACCGGAATACAAATATCCACGATATGTTTTTGTTCGGGATGTGTGGTATAATCGTTGTGATAGAGTTCGTAAGTCCAACCGTCACCTTGTTGGTATCCGCTTTCGACAAACCAGTTACACATACTGTTCCACGCTTTCTCAAAATCATTAAAACCGAGTTCAAAGTGTCCGACGGCATACTTTCCAGAAGGAATGGTTAGCTTACCGATTTCACCATCCACTTTTACATCTTCCTCGATGATGATACAGGCGCTTTGGCGCACTTTTTCAAGTTCGGTTACTGACGGGTCATCATGTGTTACCGTTGCACTTTTAGACACGTTTGGCGTGTAAAGTCCGCGAGGATAAGCCCATTTTAACAATTTCCCATATGCTTCTCCAATTTGGTTGAATGCTCCGATGTGGCGCACATACACTGCCTTCATTTCAGGCATTTCCTTAACTTCAATGTTTGCTTTCATGAAATATAATTGATTTGATTCTACAATGCAAAGGTCGGTTTCTTCCAGTACATCATGTTTCAAATTCTTGCGGAGCATTTGCCCATTCTTGCTAAAAAGTTTCCCCCCTAGTGCATAAACAGGTTTATCCTCCCAGCTGAATTGGCTGGGTGTCATACCAAAATATTTCTTGAAAGTGCGACTGAATAATGACACGCTACCGAATCCACATTCATAAGCGATTTCGGTTATGGCTTGCGGTTCTGTCTCCCGAAGTTTCCACGCTGCTTTTTCTATCCGCAAGCGTTGAATATAGTCGATTGGCGTTTCGCCAATCAAAAAGGTAAATACTCTGTGAAAATGAAAAGGTGAAAAGTTAGCAATATCGGCTATTGCTTTTAACTCCAATGGCTGGTCGAGGTGTTGGTCAATGTAGTCCATCACCCGATTAATGCGTGACCGGTATTCTATACGGCTTTTTTCTTGAATATTCATAATTTGCAAAAGTAGTCTAATTTACAAAAATAGATTTTCTTATTCTTGCTAAATATTCTTATACTTTATATTATATCCCCTCCGTAATCTGTTTTTCCAGAGATTCCAGTGTATGAGATAATCAAGCATTGAAGTATATTTATTACAATCGCTAAAGATATCCATTGTACACGGTCAATCAAAAGCATATGATGCCCCCAAGGAATAATGAAAAGTGGCGATAACGACTTTTCAGCAACTTGCTGAAAAGTTGAGTTCTCGCCGATACGTTCTATGTTGCCGCCAAAATCTTCAGCAAGTTGCTGAAGATTTCCAAACGTCTTATTATAAAGCATATAAAATCTCTTGGCATAGCACCAAATGCACCATATCAAAAATATAACGGGGAGATACGTGAATTTTGAATAAAATAAAAACAGCTATCTCACCTGGAGATAGCTGTTTTGTATGTAATAAATTCGATTGAAATCAAATCTTGGAGTTCACGATATTCAGAATATCGGTTTCCATTTGTTTTGCCAGTTCGACCACTCTTTCACCTCTGGAAATGATGTCGTTAGCATATTCTTTATCATCCAATCCGGCAGCGTTGATCTTCACGTTGAGGAAAGCGCCGATTACCCCGGAGCGGGCAGCCAAAGCTCCAACTCCGGCATCTGTTACTGAATTAGGGTTACCGATTTCAGCCATAGCTTTCACGACTTCCATGCACTCGAAGCAAAGCATCATCGTCTTGAAAGGAACTTCAGTAGCGAATTTGGTTGCGTCTTGGATAGCTTGATGTCGAGCGGCTTTTTCTTCCTCCGATTTCTTGGGTAACCCGAAGGCATCCATGATACGGTTGAAAGCGTTGGTATCCTCGTCAACCATTTTGATTAACTCAACTTGATAAGCCTTTCCTCTTTCTGCCCAATTGCTGAATTCTTCCCAACGTTCATCCCAACCGCGTTTGTGAGAGGAGAGGTTAGCCACCATGGTAGCCAATGAAGAAGCCAGAGCACCCATGTAAGCGGAAATAGAACCACCACCGGGAGCGGGAGATTCGGAAGCCGTTTCGTCAGCAAATTCACGAAGGTTCATATCAATCAGGAATTTCTTTCCTTGATTCATCTCGTCTTCCAGAATATATTCGATAATCTTCTTTCTCGGTTCGAAAGGATAAAGTTCATCCAAACCCAAAGACTTCACGGCAATCTTGATTAACTCCTTGTCGGAAACTCCGGTAGAGCGTTGTTGTTTGCGCAGGAAATAACGTCCGGCATCCAACATGGCTTTCAACGGAATTACACCTACCAACTCGGAACCCGTTACACGAATACCGCGATCTTGTGCTTTCCGGCATACTTCGTCAAATGCCTCGTGCACGGAAGTCACGGAAATATCGGTCAGGTTCATGGAAATTTGGGCGATACCGTATTCCTCGATAAACCAGCCGATGGCTTTCACGGATTTCAATGTTCCGGGAATCATCACGTTTTTACCTTTCTCGTCTTTCACGATTTTCCCGGTGATAGGGTTGCCTTCTCTCTTGGCACGTCCGCGTTCGCGCACGTCAAAAGCGATAGCGTTGGCACGACGGGTAGAAGTCGTGTTCAGGTTCACGTTGTAAGCAACTAGGAAATTACGTGCTCCCACGGCTGTTGCCCCAGTTTTTGCCGTCCATTCGTTCAATTCGCGGGGACCGAAATCAGGATGCCATTGCTCGCTGCTCAAACGTTCGCCCAAAGCCTCGTATTCTCCGGCACGGCAAGTAGCCAGATTTCTTCTTTCCGGGGTAAAAGCGGCGTTCTCGTAGCAATATACCGGAATATTCAATTCTTCCCCGATACGTTTTGCCAAAGCGCGAGCGTATTCCACGGTTTCTTCCATGGTAATATTGGACACGGGCACTAAAGGACACACGTCAGTTGCCCCGAAACGAGGATGCGCTCCTTTATGTTTTTTCATATCAATCAGTTCAGAGGCTTTCTTTACCGCGCGGAAAGCGGCTTCGCAAACTTCTTCCGGCGTACCTACCATGGTCACTACCGTGCGATTGGTTGCCTTACCGGGGTCCACGTCAATCAGACTAACACCTTCAACAGCCTTGATCTCTGCCGTAATCTGGTCAATAATGTGCATATCGTTCCCTTCACTGAAATTCGGAACGCATTCTATTAACTTTTTCATATCCTTGTTTAAATTGAAAATTACTATTTATAAAATATTCAGAATCAACTAATCACAAAATCGGAAATCATATAATCGACTACGGGTAACGTATCCTGTACGCTTTCCGAATCCATACTTTCTTGTAATGTGAATACGGCATAACGCGTCAGATTTGTTCCCCGTTCAAGAACACGGCTTCCACCAAGTCGCTTCCGTAAGCGTAGGGGAGATACTCGATTCCCGTGATCGGGGCAGTGATATAGAAATTGGCTTTTTTACCCACGGCGATACTGCCGAGTTCGTCTTCAACTCCCATGGCATAAGCCGAATTTATGGTTGTAGCGTTTATCACCTCTTCGGGAAGCATCTTGTAGTTGACACACCCGAGTGACATCACGAATTTCATGTTTCCGGAAGGAGAGGAGCCCGGGTTAAAATCAGAAGCCAAGGCTACCGGCAACCCCGCGTTTATCATCGCCCGAACGGGAGAGTAGGGCATATTCAAAAAGAACGCGGCACCCGGTAACACGGTCGGCATGGTTTCACTTCCTTTCAGCGCGGCTATTTCCTCTTCACCCACGTATTCGAGGTGATCGACTGAAAGGGCGTTATATTTTACCCCGACTTGGATACCACCCGAGTAGTCCAGTTCGTTGGCGTGTATCTTCGCTCGCATTCCGTACTTCATTCCGGCATTCAACATTCTGTCCGTGTCTTCCACGGTAAAGAATCCTTTGTCACAGAACACGTCGATATAATCGGCCAAATCTTCTGCCGCCACTGCCGGAATCATTTCGTTAATAATCAAATCCACGTATTCGGTCTGTCGTCCTTTGTATTCCAACGGCACGGCATGAGCCCCCAAGAACGTGGATTTTATAGTTAAAGGAGTTTCTTCTTTCAGGCGTTTAATCACTCTCAACATCTTGAGTTCACTCTCTGTATCCAACCCGTAACCACTCTTGATTTCCACGGCTCCGGTTCCCAGTGAAGCGATTTCTTGCAAACGGGCGTAAGCGGAATCAAATAATTCCTGCTCGGAAGCTTTGCGGATACGCTCGGCAGAATTTAATATACCACCGCCTCTTTTAGCGATTTCCTCGTAAGAGAGTCCTTTGATTTTGTCTATATATTCGATCTCGCGACTTCCCGCGTACACGAGATGCGTGTGTGAATCGCAATAAGCGGGCAACACAAGACGACCGGTCGCATCAACTTCCTGTACCGTGTCGGTATTCTCGTAAATAGCGTCTTGATTCAATTCGCTCATTTTCCCGAAAGCCTCGATACGATCATCATCGATTAGAAGGTAGGCATCATCAATCATGCCTAATTTCGCCATATCGGCACCCGCAACCCATTTACGCGGTTCTTCCTCAACCTGAACGAGTTGCTTTATGTTGATAATTAATGTTTTCATCCTTTTCGTGTTTATATCATTTGGGAACGAAAGTATTAAAAACCTTGAATATCCGCAAGGTTTTTACCTGAATACTTGCAATCTGTTCGCGTCTAATCTTAAGAAGATGAAAATAAGTATGGTAAATGCCCATAAGGAGGAGCCCCCGTAACTGAAAAACGGGAGCGGAATCCCGATCACGGGTACAAGACCTATCGTCATTCCGATATTCACCGCAACATGGAAGAATAGGATAGAAGCTACCCCATACCCGTATACGCGCGAAAAAGCGGAACGCTGTCGTTCTGCCAGTTTTATCATTCGCAAAATGAACGCCATTAATAATAAAATCACGACGGAACTACCAAGGAATCCCCATTCCTCACCCACGGTACAGAAAATAAAGTCAGTACTTTGCTCTGGTACGAAATTGAATTTCGTCTGTGTTCCCTGCAAAAAACCTTTCCCGAAAAACCCGCCGGAGCCGATGGCTATTTTAGACTGAATCACGTTATAGCCCGAACCTTTGGGATCAACCTTTATACCCAGAAGTTCGTTTATACGATCTTGCTGGTGAGGTTGAAGATGGTCAAAAGCATAATCAACGGAAAGCGCAGCTCCCACGCATAGCCAAGATACAAGAAGCAACGCGATCATGTATTTCATCTTCCGCTGGTAAATCGGGAACAAGGCCGCGATTGTCGTTACAATGTACACGCTCAATAACATATAATAGAACGGGATAGACAGGTGGAACACCCAATCAACCAGAACGAATAACCCGAAACCACCCGCGATAAAAGCTACAATCTGTAATAATTCCCGCATATTATGCCTGTAATAATAGAAGGCTATCAACGTCCCGATAATGATAATTATCAAAACCGCGAAAGGAGAATAAAGCAAGGAGATGATAAATATAACGGGTACGATAAAGCAGAGCAACAGTATTGAGCCATGCAACCCTTCCCGGAACAGCACGAGAATAAAACTACTGTACACGAGTGCCGAACCCGTATCGTTCTGCAAAATAATCAATCCTGCCGGAATGGCAAGTATGACACCGATCGTGAGCAGGCTGGAAAAACGCATCATCTTGAAATTGTGACGACTCATAACATAAGCGATAGCCAGATTGGTGGCGAACTTGGCAAACTCTGCCGGTTGTATTCGTATATCCTTGATTTCAAACCATGAACGGGCTCCTTTTGCTTCCGTACCGAACAAAAGCACGGCGACCAACAGGAACACCATAAACCCGTATATCACGAGCGAGAAACTCGTGAAAAATTTACTGTCTGTCAATAGCACGAGGAAAGCCAACACGAAAGAAGCCCCGATCCATAGCAATTGCTTGCCGTACCTTTGGGTTATATCGAAAATACTACTATGTTCTTCGTCATAAACAGCCGCATATATATTCAGCCAACCGATGAAGACGAGCAAGATGTACAGCAAAATAGACACCCAATCAATATTCGCCAATAATTTATTAGACCTGCTATTCATCACTTTTCTCGTTGCTTTTAATGGTTAGGTTTTTGATAAGATTTCCCTCGAACATCTCTTTTTCCAGTGGTTTCTTCTTGTCCGATATCTTGCCTTTCAAGTATTTTTCTATCAATAAGCCGGCAATCGGGGCGGCATAGCGCGAACCCCACACGCCATTTTCGACATACACGATTAACGCTATTTTGGGGTTCTCTACCGGGGCAAAAGCGATAAACACGGAATGGTCGTCACCTTCCGGGTTTTGTACCGTTCCCGTTTTCCCGGCTATCGTTACGGAATCCACTTGCGCCCGTCGTCCCGTGCCTTTAGTGATAACCATTTTCATCCCCTCGATAATGGGCTCGAAATGCTTTCGGTCTATCGGGATTTCGTGTTTTTCGATACGTCTGGCAACGTCATCCGTGGGACGCACGACATGGGGAGTCATGTAATATCCTCGGTTCGCCAGTATAGTTGCAAGGTTTGCCATTTGTATCGGAGTAATTAATAACTCACCTTGACCGATAGAAAGGGAGATAATGTATGACGGGAACCATTTTTGGGTTTTCAGCACTTTGTCATAGTAACCCTGCGTGGGAATGGAACCGGATACTTCATTGGTGAAGTCGGGACATAGTTTACTCCCGAACCCGAAGGAAGTCACGTATTTTCGCCATTCATTGTAAGCGTTACGCACGTTCCCGTACTCCGGTAATTCCAGTATCTGTTTGAAAACGGTCACGTAATAAGGATTGCACGAGTTCTCTATCGATTGCACCAGATCGACGGGAGAGCTGTGGTTATGGCATTTCATAAACCGCCCGCCGACAATAGGAGCTCCGCCGTGGCATGAAACCCGCGTATTCGTCGTGATCGCCTTTGTTTGCAACCCGATAAGAGCTTGCACAGTTTTAAAAATAGAGCCGGGGGGATACTGCGCCATGGTCGTTCTGTCAAAGAGAGGTCTTAGCGGGTCTTGAATTAACTTCGAGTAATTGTTCCCCCGGTCTAGCCCGACCATTAATTGCGGATCATACCCCGGACTGGACATTTTTACCAGTATCTCGCCCGTGTTGGGTTCTATTGCCACGATACCGCCCTTTTTGTTTTGCATTAATTGATAAGCGTATTCTTGCAGGTCGATATCTAACGTGGTATGTAAATCTTCTCCCACAACAGCCTCGTGGTCGTATTCCCCGTCCGCAAAGGAACCTTTCACCCGATTAAAACGGTCGACTAATAAAATCTTTTTCCCCTTGGTTCCTCTCAAATGTTTTTCATATGTATATTCCAACCCGTTTGCGCCGACATAGTCACCGCGGGAATAAGAAGTATCTTTACCGATTTGTTCTTTTGTAACCTCGCTGATGTACCCGAACACATCAGCCGAGTGATTCACGTTATATTTGCGTAACGTTCTGGTCTGAATATAGAAACCCGGGTAACGGTATAGCTTTTCTTGAAGTACGGCATATTTAGGCCCCGTGATCTGAGAGATCAGGGGAGATGCTTTCCATGTTGAATAATCCTTACATTCTTGAATCTTTCGGTCTAAATATTCTCTGGATATACCTAAAATCGAAATCAGTTCCAATGTATCAAACTGTTTTACCTGCCGGGGAATAATCATCAAATCATAGGCGGCTTGGTTATCCACCAAAAGTTTACCGTTACGGTCATAAATCAACCCGCGCGCAGGATATTGAGTTTCCGTACGCTGCGAATTGTTGTCCGCCATGACTTTATAGGTGTCGTCTATCACTTGATAAGAAAACAAGCGAAACATATATATGGCGCATACCGCTATGATAATACCTGATATGATCCCTTTCCTGTATCCGAATTTATTCATATCAAAAGTCTGTTACTAAGTCAATTGAAACACACTATTCTCTATTGCTGTACTTTCTTGATTCCTATAAAATAGTAAAGCAGGATAAACAGCATGGAGATAAAGGTACTCAAAATAATCCGTATAAGCGTGATCGTGATGTCGTTAAACGTGAACGCTTCCGCGAAAATCAGGACTATATTGAAAAACAACGTGGATAAAAAAGAATATTTGAAAAACCACCTGAAGTCATCCAACCGTAGCGTCCCGTGGGCTTCATCCAATTCTTCCCGCGTGGAAGTCAGCAATAATAGCCGGGGGCGGAGATAGGCCAGAAAGGTGGAAGCCGCCGCGTGAATACCAACAGTGTTATCTGCCAAGTCCATCAAAAAGCCCAAAAGGAACCCGAACAAAAGTAACGGTATACCTTTCACCTTGTAGGGCAGGATGAAAATGGCCAGAATATATATATTGATATAGAAATAGGAGCCAATATGGATATTATCCACGATCACGATCTGGAGAATGGCTAAAATCACGAAATGGATAAGATAATTTACATTACTCATGATAGTTTATGGCTTCTAACAGGTTTTGCTCGTTCTTCTTTTTGTTCTCGATCACGTACACGTGATTCAATCGCTTGAAATCAACCGCTAATCTGACTTTTATCTTCAAGAAATTAGCCGTTTCACGATCTACCGCTTCCACGTATCCCACGATAATACCTTCCGGAAAAATCTTGGAAAGTCCGGAGGTCACGATCGTGTCACCCTCTACAACATCAACATGATAGGGGATATCTTTCAAGTAAGAATAGCGATAATTGTCACCGTCCCATTGTAAAGAACCGTAATAATTATTCTTCTTTATCTTGGCTGAGATTCTGGTATCGATGTTAATCAAAGGAATAACGATAGAGTAGTTGTCACTCAGGTCTTGAATCAGACCTACAATTCCTTCCGGGGAGGCCACGCCCATCTCTTTCTCGATGAAGTTTTTACGCCCCCGGTCAATCGTGATGTAATTCTTCACCCGGTTGAAAGTCGCATTCACAACCTTAGCCCCCGTGTAATCGTAAACGGGTATACTATCCTGTACAACTATTCCCCTGACAACCGTATCCCTCAATACCTCGAATCCTTCCAGACGTTTCTTTAATTGAATGTTCTCGTCTGCAAGAGCTTCATTAATCTCCTTTAACCGGAAATAATCTTTCACGTCAGTAGTCACCGACGAGATATTCCCGAATAGAGTAGAGGCGTGTTGAGAGAAAATTGCTCTCTGATACTCGTTATGACGAATAATCAGAGAGAAACTTACGATTTCCAGAAGTATAAAAATTATAGTAAAATGGTACTTTAATATAAGTTTTATAATCTCTTTCACATCACTATCTTATAAGGAATGAGAACCTATCTACATTCTTTAGCGCGATACCCGTACCTCGTGCCACGGCGCGAAGCGGATCCTCGGCAATATGGAACGGAATATTCAACTTGTCGGTCAAACGTTTGTCGAGCCCCCGAAGCAACGCTCCACCACCGGCGAGATAAATACCCTTGTTCACGATATCGGCATACAATTCCGGTGGCGTCTGTTCCAACGCCGCGAGAATAGCAATCTCGATCTTGGAAATGGATTTCTCGATACAGTGTGCTATTTCTTGATAAGACACGGGCACTTCAACCGGGAGCGAGGTCATTTGATTAGGACCTTGTACCACGAAATCGGCCGGCGGTTCGTCCAACTCGGAAAGCGCGGAGCCTACATGAATCTTGATTTCCTCGGCAGTACGCTCACCGATTTTGATATTGTGCTGATGCCTCATGTACTCTTGAATATCATCCGTCAAGTCATCACCGGCAATACGGATAGATTTGTTGGTCACGATACCCCCTAAAGAAATCACCGCGATCTCGGTGGTACCACCACCTATATCCACGATCATGTTTCCTTCCGGGGCTTCAACATCCAACCCTATACCCAAGGCGGCAGCCATCGGCTCGTAAATCATGTACACGTCACGTCCCCCGGCATGCTCGGCAGAGTCGCGAACGGCACGTAATTCCACTTCGGTACTTCCCGAAGGGATACATACCACGATACGCAGGGACGGGGAGAAGAACTTGCTTTTCCCGTTCGCCATTTTAATCATTCCCCGAATCATCTGTTCAGCGGCGTTAAAATCTGCTATCACACCATCGCGAAGAGGGCGAATGGTCTTGATATACTCGTGTGTCTTACCCTGCATCTGGCGAGCTCTCTCGCCGATAGCAATCACTTTTTCCGTCTTTTTGTCGATAGCCACGATGGAAGGCTCGTTTACAACCATCTTATCATTCATGATAATGATAGTGTTTGCCGTTCCCAAGTCTATCGCTATATCTTGTGTTAAAAAAGAAAACAAACCCATAATTCTATTAATGTTTGAAGTGTCTCATTCCTGTAAAAATCATCGCAATATCATACTTGTTTGCCGCGTCAATCGAATCTTGGTCATGGATAGACCCGCCCGGTTGAATAATAGCCGTGATACCGGCCTTGTGAGCGGCTTCCACGCAATCGGCAAACGGGAAGAAGGCATCGGATGCCATCACGCTACCCGGAATACGTTCGCCGCCTTGACGGATTGCATTCTCCAAAGCCCATATCCGGCTGACTTGTCCCGGACCTACCCCTGTCGTGCATTTATCTTTCGCGATAGCGATAGCGTTGGATTTCGTGTGTTTTACCACTTTCCACGCGAATAGCATATCTTCCAGTTCTTTTTCTGTCGGACGACGATTGGTCACGTATTGTAATTCACCGCCCAGAAGTTGCAAATCCATGTCTTGAATCAACAATCCCCCGAGCACAGTTTTCGCTTTCGAACACGTGTAATCTCTCTTGGTAATATCGGATAATTGTAATAATCTTAAATTCTTTTTCTTCGCGAATATAGCACGTGCTTCTTCCGAGAAGGAGGGTGCTACAACGACCTCAAGGAAAACGGGTGCCATAACTTCTGCCGTGGCCTTGTCTATTTCCCGGTTCGCGGCAACAATACCGCCGTAAATAGATACCGGATCCGCATCATACGCTTTTTTGAATGCCTCTGCTAATGTAGCGGCACTTCCGACCCCGCAGGGATTGGCATGTTTGGCTGCCACGATTGTCGGTTCGTCGAATTCTTTCAATGCTTCCAGCGCACCGTCGGTATCACCTATATTATTATAAGATAATTCTTTTCCTTGCAATTGAACGGCTCCCGGTAAAGTTCCCTCTGTTTCCTGCACTTGCGTGTAGAAAGTGGCAGCTTGATGGGGATTTTCCCCGTAACGAAGATCTTGTTTCTTCTCGTAAGTCAGAGTCAGTGTCTTCGGAGATTGGATATTCAATCTCTTTGAAAAATAGTTGGCTATTAGAGCATCATAATGAGATGTGTGAATAAACACTTTCGCTGCTAATAATTCCTTGGTTTCGACAGAAGTATCCCCGTTTGCTTGAATTTCTTCTATCACCTTACTATAATCTTCCGGATCGGTAATTACCGTCACGAAAGGATAATTCTTTGCGGCTGCCCGAATCATCGTCGGTCCGCCGATATCAATATTTTCAATAATTTCCTCGTGTGAAACTCCTGCTTTTAAAATGGTTTCCTTGAACGGATATAGATTACAAACGACCATATCAATAGGTTCAATCCCCAATTCGGTCATTTGCTGTTTATGCTTCTCGTTGTCCCTGATCGCTAAAATTCCTCCTTCTACATTCGGGTGAAGAGTTTTTACTCTACCGTCAAAACACTCTGGGAATCGGGTTATGTCGGAAATATCTTTCACGTTAATTCCTTCTTCCTTTAGCTTCTTGGATGTGCCTCCGGTAGAAATGATTTCCCAACCCATAGAATTTAGCGATTTAGCAAAATCAACAATCCCACTTTTGTCAAATACACTGATTAATGCTCTTTTCGTTCTCATCCGGATATTTTATTTTTTGTATGAACGTAATATTACTTTGCCGACAAAGGTAAAAAAAAGAATAGTATTTCTTTAAATAAAAAATGGTTTCGTGTAATATTTTTCTCGATATCGTTTCCACGTGTTTGAAAAATACGTATATTTGATAAAATTTTAGGTTTCACGAAAGGCTTTTAAAGCCATTTATATATTGATATTATGAGTGATAGCGCACTTGATTTGATTGTTTACTTGGCGTTGACCTTAGGGGCAGGAGCCGTGGGTTTAATAAAGTCCTCCAGAGAAAAGAAAGCCAAAAATGCACGTCCGGTTGTACAGCAGCCGGAAGAATTTTTTGATGAATCGGATGATGACACGGTAGTCATAACGCAGCAACCGGAAATTTTTAAACCCCAAGAAATATTTCAACCTGTATGGCAAGACGAGGAACTTTCCGAAAAACTGGAAAAAGAAAAAGAGGAAAGTATCACGGGTTTTGGGAGAACGGATGAAGAACGCTATGCCATGTTGGAAAGAATGCAACAAGAAGCCCGAAAAGTTCGAGGGAAACGAATCACGACTTTATTTAAAGAGGAAGAAGAGGAACCGTCTAACGAGCAACAAACGGAAATCCAAAATAAGCATTTTGAACTGGATATCCGTCAAGCCATCATCGCTAGTGAAATCTTGAACCGGAAATATTAGAAATTAATCCCGATACCGGTAGAGAAAGTGAAAGAATAAGGTTTGAAGTCAATATCACTATTCTTACTAAGCGATTGTAGATAATATTTGAATCCCGGCTCCAATTTAAGGCGAATGGATTTAGATAACGGGTATTCAATACCGAAACCGACATTCGTGCTGATATTAAACGTCCGGATATTTTCAGCTTCTCCCATTAATTCTTTTTTACCGCTATAATTCACGTAAGTATGATTACGCACGAGGAAACTTGCACCAAGACCACCCAATATACTGAAACGAATCTTGTTATCGTTCAAATGGAAACGGAATGCTAACGGGATCTCGATGGCATCAAATTGCTGCTCGATACTTCCTTCTTCATCTTGTTCTCCTTTTAAGGACAAATAATTCTCTGAATTGGAAACTGTCGCTTTTGCTTGATTCTTCACGTTACCAAGTGGAGTATAGGCATGTGTATTAGCAGTATAACTTACCATATCACCGCGAGGCACGAAAACCTGTGCATCTGATGTCTTTTGTCCCATTCTGGAATATCCCAATCCGGTTTCAATAGATATACGTTTGCTAGGTTTCACCGCAAAGGTCAACCCTCCACCTAAATTGAATATACCACTCATCGAACTGTTATCAAATTGAGCGGAACGAGCAGCTTGATTATTTACATGGTAATTTCCCGATGAATACCCGGGGGAGATATAACCTCCAACCATAAATATTTTCTCTTCCTTGGAAAGTTTTTTCTCTTTAGGAGTACTTGCAACAGGTGCTCGACCATCCAACAAAGCCATATACTCCTTTTGATTTTGCAGGGCATTCCCGTTTACCAACGGGATAAATTCCGCACGAACACTTGTTTTTTTCAATTCACTCTCGGGCTGCTCCACTTCCAGACCGCTTGAAGATTGAATCGCGAGTTGCACGGGAGTGATTGTCCCCGAATCCATACCGGACTGTCTTGTTTCCCGTTTACGGGTAACTGTCGGAATTGAATGAGGAGTTGAAGTAAATGCTAGTATTCGGTTTTCATCCTGAGAGTTATCAATTGGTTGTATAGCAGCAATAGGAGTGGGAGAGTGGAGAGTGTCTTGTTGATTGGGAATAACAAAAGTAATGCACAGCAGTAAAATAACAGCAGCCGCAATTCCGCTATATGTATATATGCGTTTCAAGCGTCGTTGCTTCATCACGAAGTGGGAATCAATCCTTTCCCATATTCGTGCCGGAGGCTCGACGGAAACCTGTTCCATGGCATTTTTAAACAATTTCTCTAAATTCTCACTCATCTCTCAAATATGCATTTATCTTCTTTTTCAAAATATCTTTTGCCCGTGCCAGATTGGATTTTGACGTACCGTCAGAAATACCCAACATCGCGGCGATTTCCTTATGTTGCATGTTCTCCATGACATACAAGTTGAACACCAACCGATACTTTTCCGGTAATTGATTGACAAACTCAAACAACACGTCCGACGGAATGCTCAAATTATCATCAATATCGTCTTCATCCGTTACTTCCGGGACTTCTTCGACAACTTGCAGAGAACGGTTTTTCCTGTATTTTTCCAACGCGGTATTAATAAATATACGTTTCATCCATCCCTCAAAGGAGCCTTTGCCCGTGTATTGCCTGATAGACTCCAGTATCTTTATAAAACCATCCTGTAAGTTATCTTCAGCCTCTTCGCGTGATTTGGAGTATTGAATGCATATAGCAAACATTTTAGCAGAGAACATATTATATAGTTGTTCTCCCGCTTTTCTGTCTCCTTTCTTGCATCGCTCTACTATTTTGTCCAAATTACACATTGATAACTTATTTCTTAGATGCGGTTTTGCGCAAATGGTTGCGTTCGTTACGCGAAAAAATAAAAAAAATTCATTACCAACTAAAAAGCTGCCGTTTTTTTTGCATCCTATCGTTTTTTTGCGAATATTCGCAGTGTAATTTCAAAAATCAAATGCGATTACGAATATTTTAAACTATAAAAAACAGCTAAAATGAAAACATTTTTAAATTTGAAACAATGCTTAATTTTATTCGCAGCGGTGTTCTCCTTGACATCCTGCTTGAAGAGTGACGATCCTGATTTTCAGATTGTAGCAGGAGGATATGTAAATCAAAAAGTAACAGAAATTTCAGGGGGCGAAGGGGAAGATGTTAAAATTGAAAGTGAATTTACTCCCGTTGTTCTAGTACAGGGAAATGAGCAAATTGCGAATTGTACAGCCAGTGGTTCAAAAAGCATGCTATTGGGGAAAACAAATGATTATGGAACCGCATGGAAAACAATCTCTGCCACGCCATTTGAAGAACTTCCTATCAGTACATATACAATAACTGGTGTAAATGCGGAAGGGAAAAGTGCTTCAACTTATGCTTCTTTCAGTCCAACCCAAGGTATGAAAAACAAGCTGAAAGGGGATATAGACTATAATAATGGTGTACTTATTTTCACTTTTAATAAGGTTGAAAATGCAACAGCATATCTTGTTATAGCCAAAAGTTCGTCAAATGCTACGTATTTTGAATCTTTCGAGATCAAAGGCTACACAGAAACTGAAGCTAAAATAGGAGAAGAATTAAAACTGGAGGAATCAAGTATTGCAAGCAAAATCACAGTGCCTGGGACTTACCGTATAACTTTGGCCGCCGTTATCTCAAGCAGCAATGGTATGGTGTACCAAGAAAACGACAAATATGTATCTTATACCAAAGAATAATATTTCTTATTTAGTAAAAAGTAATAAAGAACGCCTTTAATTAAAGGCGTTCTTTTTGTGTCTATATCTTCTGTGTTTTTTCTTGTAACCATTCCTTTTCCTCATTCGTCAAATAAGGCGAAACCTCTTTATAAACCCGCTCATTATATTCATTTAGCCATTCGATTTCCTCTTTAGTTAACAATTCAACTAAAAGGGCGGATGTATCAAAATAGCAGAGTGTGATGGTTTCAAACTGATAAAATTCGCCAAATTCGTTCTCCGCTTTAGGTTGACAAACAATCAAATTCTCGTGGCGGATACCATGTAAACCTTCTCGATATAAACCCGGTTCATTGGAAGTAACCATTCCGGGAAGTATTTCTTGATTTTTAAGATCAGGGCGTATGGATTGCGGTCCCTCGTGAACATTTAGGAAATACCCGACACCGTGTCCGGTTCCATGCCCGAAATTCCTTAAATTCATATATAAAGGCAACCTTGCAACTATGTCAATATTACATCCTTTTGAGCCTTTAGGGAAATATAGCCGACTAAGGTCAATCATTCCTTTCAAAACCAAGGTGTAATCTTCTTTCTCCAAACGAGTTAATTCACCTAACGGCATCGTTCTTGTAACATCCGTTGTACCGTGTATATATTGTGCCCCGGAATCCACCA
Organism: uncultured Butyricimonas sp.; assembly: GCF_959596855.1. Taxonomy (NCBI): domain Bacteria; kingdom Pseudomonadati; phylum Bacteroidota; class Bacteroidia; order Bacteroidales; family Odoribacteraceae; genus Butyricimonas; species uncultured Butyricimonas sp. The sequence continues at coordinate 6,008 of NZ_CAUFYA010000036.1, read as the reverse complement.
GATATAACCCTTTCGGTTGTAATTCGGACTGTTGTTCCGGTGTAGCGGAATAATGCGGTAGAGCGGCGTTTTTTCCATACGCTGAAATACATCCGAAACTATCCGACATATAGCCCTCGTTCTCGGCCCTGAATTTACCTAATTGCTCCGCGGCTTCAAGTTCCGTAATCGTTCTCTTCGTCAAATTCTTTTCCAACCAGTAGAAGAATTTTGTCAATGCCACACCGTCTTTTTTACAAGCCAACCGGAAGCCTTCCAGTTCTGTTTCGTTTTTCACTGATTTCATTAACGGTACAGGTGATTCCACTTCCTTCGTTTCGAACCGTTTTGCTAAATGATAGTACACGGCATAATTACAAGTATTCGTGTCTACCAAATACTTCTTCTCTTTGTCCTGTTCATCCAGAAATAAGAATAAATGGTGATAATCATGCAATTCAATACCATCTGCCTGTAACTGTTGTTGAACTTCCGGGGTTACTTTATCCAATTTAATAAATAAATGGGCTTTTTCCTTCTCCACTATGGCATAGGCTATCGCCAGAGGATTGTAAGATATATCATTACAACGAATATTGTACATCCAAGCGATTTCGTCCAAACAGCTAAACAGCATGACATCACTGCCTTGAGCCGAAATAAATTGTCGTACACGTGCAACGCGTTCACTTGCCGATTCTCCGACATATTTCAAATCCAATCGCATTAATTCTCCCATAGGGAAAGCAGGACGGTCTAACCACATTTCTCCAAGTAAATCAATCTGTTCTTGTACAGTGATATTCTTGGGGGACAACACGTTCTTTAGATTGCGCACATCGCTAACAGACATACAAAATCCATCTATACCTACTTTAGAGTCAGCTTCCAACACTTCGGACAACCATTGCGGGTAATCCACGGCACCCGGTATCCGAAGTTTATGCAACGCGATACCGGAACCCGCTAATTCCTGTTCTGCTTGAATAAAATATCTGGTATCTGTCCACAATCCGGCATCGTCGTTTGTTACCACTACGGTTCCGAACGAGCCGGTAAAACCGGATATCCATTTTCTTTGTTGCCAAGGAGCGGGAAGATATTCACTATTGTGAGGATCTGTACCGGATATAATATAAGCGGAAATATTCTCACGTCGCATAATCCTTCTTAATTCTGTAAGTTTCTCTTGTATCGTCATGACTTGATTTTTTATTTTTTCAAATGTAAAGATTTTAAAGCAGATAACAAAGCACACGAATGTTACATTTGTAAATAAAATATTATTGATACTTGTGATTACATTTGTAATGTCATCAAGTTCTAGGAAAAAACAGAATTTAATCATGTCAGAAAGATAGGAGATATGATCCATAAAGGCGAAATGATGTATTAACATCTATATACAATTGAATTTAATATACTGAAAACCAATATGTATATTCATCTATTCTATTGTGATAATTCAAGTGAAAACCTTTATTTTCTCTATCCCGATCCTTAAGTTCTTGTGAATAAATGTAAACAATATAAGTTATATATCTATTTACCAATATGTTATACTGTTTTTACGAAGTTTTACTCGAATATAAAAACAAGACATCTATTGTTATTAAGTAGTTGAATATTAATGACATATCAATTATTTGAAGTAGCGTTAAATCTGTAATGTTATAAATACAATCGAACTAATTGTTTATTAGAGTAATATAAATATAATCCAGTTATTACATTCTTACTCCTCATTCTATGTAATACATTTGTAAATACACTCCATTACAAATGTAATTTTGAAAACTCAACAAGAAGCATTACATTTGTAATGTGGAATTTTACAAAAGGAGGGAGTTATGCAAGAACGATTAAATCAAATTATAGAGCAAAGAGGATTAACCGCAACTAAATTTGCCGCTCTGATTGGAGTGAATGCCTCCACGATCTCTCATATTCTAGCCGGAAGAAATAAACCGGGATTTGATATTATCAATAATATTGCAAAAACTTTTCCGGATATAGATTTAGGTTGGTTGATAACCGGGAATGGCTCCATGTATACTTCCTCCTCTAAAAAAGAGAATAATCATTTTTCCGAGGAACCTACCTTATTTGATTTGGATGAGCCTAAAAAACAAACAGACACCCCGATTCAAGAAAAAGAAAAGAAAACAGAAATAGAAATTATCGGTAAAGCGATTGCCAAATCTCCGACAAAGAAAATTAAACGGATTGTTCTCTTTTTTGAAGACGGGAGTTTTGAAGATTACGAGAAATAAAGACTTCTCTTACATCTAAGCGTTACAGAAATCAACTCAGATGTAAGAGAGTCAAGTTAAATTAAACCGATAATATCTCTCAAGCATTTGAAACCGTTCTGGTCGAGGTATTCATTAATCCCATCAATCACTTTGATTGTCACAGTCGGGTCAATAAAATTCGCCGTTCCGATTTGTATTGCGGATGCTCCGGCAAGTAGAAATTCGATGGCATCGGTTGCACTACAAATTCCACCTAAACCTATCACCGGAATTTTAACAGCTTTGGCAACTTGCCATACCATCCGGAGTGCCACGGGTTTCACGCATGGTCCGCTTAATCCCCCGGTTATCGTACTCAAAACCGGTTTTCTCGTTTTGGCATTTATTGCCATCCCCATAAGCGTGTTGATCAAAGAAACGGAATCCGCTCCGGCGCTCTCCGCCGCGAGGGCAATTTCTTGAATACTAGTCACGTTGGGTGACAATTTCACCATCAAGTGTTTTTTATAAACCTTACGAACTTCCTTCACCACTTCGGATGCAGATGCACACGAGGTACCGAAAGCCATTCCGCCTTCTTTCACGTTCGGGCAGGAGATATTCAATTCTATCCCGGGAATATTTTCCAATTCATTGATTTTTTCTGCCGTCGCCACGTAATCGCTGACAGTAGAGCCGGAAACGTTAACAAGAATATTACTCTTGATATCTTTGATAGTCGGGTAAATATGTTCTATAAAATAATCGACACCTTTGTTTTGCAATCCCACGGCATTTAACATCCCGGAAGGAGTTTCCGCCATACGGGGATAAGGATTTCCTTCACGATGCTTGAGAGTTGTACCCTTCACGATAAATCCTCCCAAACGTTCAAGATCAATAAAATCTTGAAATTCTGTTCCGTAGCCGAAAGTCCCGGATGCCGTAAGCACGGGATTCTTTAAAGATAAACCGTTGATATTGATGCTTAAATCTGCCATTTCAAGTCTTTTATATTAAAAATAGGACCTTCCGTACACACGCATTTGTTGCCTTCTTTCGTGTCTGTCACACAACATAAACAAGCCCCGATGCCACATGCCATCGTGTTTTCCAAAGACACCTCACACTCTATATTTTTAGAATTAGCATAAGCGGCAACTGCTTTCATCATCACTTCGGGACCACAACAAAAGATACTGTCAAATGTTTCATTCAATATTGAATGTTGTGTCACGTATCCTTTTTCCCCGAAAGAACCATCCTCGGTCGTGTAATAAACCGTGGCGTATTTTTCAAATTCCTCCTTACGAAGAATATCTTTACTAGCGCGAGTCCCGATTAAAACTACCGGAGATAATCCCCGGGCTTTCATTTCCCGAGAAAGATGTAACATAGGAGCTACTCCACAACCGCCACCAATTAATAATGGTCTACCAGAAGAAGGTATAGTGAAGCTATTACCCAAAGGCAGTATAACATTCAACTTCTCTCCGGGTTGCAATTCTCCCATGGTTGAAGTGCCGCATCCCACGATCTTGATGAAAAGATAAAGTAATCCCTGCTCTTTATCTACATCATGTACGGATATCGGTCTTCTTAAAAAGGTTGACGGAGAATGGTCTACCCGGACATTGACAAATTGTCCCGGTTTTATCTCCGGGAGTTCCGGTGAATGTAATACCAATAAGATGGTATCATCGTTCAACCTTTGGTTTTCTTTGACCGTGAAATCTATAATCTTTTTCATTTACTCAATATTTCCCAGTAATTTTCATTTATAATCATTTCTCTTGTAATTTCTCTGCTAAATATTTACCCGTGTACGAATTTTGGCATTTCACCAATTCTTCGGGGGGGCCCTCGAACACGAGGTATCCGCCTTCACTTCCTCCCTCGGGACCAAGGTCAATAATGTTATCAGCGCATTTGATCACGTCCATGTTATGCTCGATAATCAGTACCGTGTGCCCCCTGTCTATCAAGGCATTCAACGAGTCCATCAGTTTGTGGATATCATGAAAGTGTAGACCTGTCGTGGGTTCGTCAAACACGAAAAGGGTAGGATCAGCATTCTCTTGGCTCAAGTGATAAGCTAATTTTACCCGCTGACTTTCTCCACCACTTAATGTACTGGAAGCTTGTCCCAACTTGATATACCCAAGCCCGACATCGACTAATTTTTGCAGTTTCGCCACGATACTCCGTTCGCTATGGCTTGTCCCGGAAGAGAAAAACTCGACAGCTTGGTTTACCGTCATTTCCAATATATCGTAGATGTTCTTGTCTTTGTACTTGATTTCCAACACTTCATCCTTGAAACGCTTCCCTTTGCAATGCTCGCATTCAAGGTAAACGTCCGCCATGAATTGCATTTCAACTTTAATAATACCTTCTCCTTGACACTCTTCACATCGTCCTCCCGGTACGTTAAAAGAAAAGTGTGCCGGTTTGAAACCGTTTAATTTTGAAAGTTTCTCGTCCGCGTATATTTTCCGGATATCATCCCATGCTTTCAAGTAAGTCACCGGATTGGAACGAGAGGATTTACCAATCGGATTTTGATCTATAAATTCAACCCCGCGTATCATATCAATATCACCGGATAATTTATTAAAACTCCCGGTACGATCGGAATAATCACCGTAGTATTTTTTCAGGGCGGGAACGAGGATCGTTTTAATCAATGTACTTTTCCCGGAACCACTTACTCCGGTTACCGCGGTCATCACGCCCAAAGGAATCGTGACATCAATATTCTTCAAGTTGTTTTCTGTTGCCCCAATAAGTACAATTTTGCGCACCGATTTCTTTCTGACGGCAGGCACAGGAATCGTTTTTTCCCCGTAAATATAGTCTGACGTTAATGTATTCGCTTTTTTTAGTTCCTTCAACGAACCTTGGAAAATAATTTCACCGCCTAAACGTCCGGCCAATGGTCCTACGTCAATAATTTCATCGGCAGATTTTATAATATCTTCATCATGCTCCACGACAACGACCGTGTTTCCCAAGTCCCGAAGACGATGCAACACGTTGATCAAGCGATCCGTGTCGCGAGAGTGAAGTCCGATACTCGGTTCGTCCAAAATATACAAAGAACCGACCAAGGCCGACCCTAGAGAGGTTGCCAAGTTAATCCGTTGTGACTCACCACCGGACAGAGAAGAAGATAACCTATTAAGAGTCAAGTATCCCAATCCGACATCCAGTAAGAAATTAATCCGGTTATGAATATCCGGAAGCACACGAGCGGCAATAACTTGATCGTGTTCGGAAAGTACCAACGTGTCAAAGAATGTTTTCAATTCCGTGATAGGCATATCTACAAGTTCCGTTATTGCCCTACCGTTTATTTTCACGTAAGTGGCTTCTTTTTTTAATCGGGTTCCATGACATACCGGGCATTTTGTTTTACCGGTATAACGTGCAATCATCACGCGGTTCTGTATTTTGAACTTTTTGGATTCAAGATACTCGAAGAACGCGTATATACCACTCTCGTTATTCCAAAGGGTATCTTTTTCTTTTTCCGTCAATTCATAATAGGGGGTATGCACGGGAAAATTTACCTTGTGCGCGTTTTTGATGAAATAGTGTTTCCACTCGCTCATTTTTTCTCCCCGCCAACACATGACGGCATCATCATATACACTTAAAGATTTATTAGGAACCACAAGATCTTCGTCAATTCCTAGAATCTTCCCGTATCCCTCGCATCTGGGACAAGCCCCGATAGGAGAATTGAAACTGAACGTGTTTATTGTCGGGATTTGGAACGTGATTCCGTCGGCT
>NZ_CAUFYA010000035.1:0-56226 GCF_959596855.1 uncultured Butyricimonas sp. | reverse complement strand
GAAGGGCTTGAAGCGTATTTATCTTGAAAAGAATTTGTCGTATGAAAATATTTCGTCGTTCTTTTTGGAAATCGGAAGAAATTCGAGCATCGAAATGGGGTTTTGTTTTTGTTTTGTTATTAGGTTTTCCTATTTTTTGTTCAATGGGTTATCCATGGGAAATGTACATGGGTGTTATTTTCGTGTTGATATTTTTATTGTGCTTTCATCCATACTCTTTTTTTTACGTGATATTATATGATGATAGGCTAGTTGTTCAAAATGGAGTCTTCTTTTTTTGGAAAGGCGAGTATTTTTATGAAGATATTGTGAAAGTAACGCTCGTGTGGTTGGGTGGGATGTCAAATCATTACATTCAGGTTTTCACGGAAAAAGGGAAATCTAGGCGTTATTTTATCGATTTAGTAGCCCCGAGTGATTATCAAGAGATTGTAAATATAGTTCGGGGTAAGGGAATTTTGGTTGAAACAGTCCATCTTGATGAGTGGGTAAAATAGAAGTTGGGTTATGAAAACATTTCGTCGTCCTTTCAAGAAATCGGGTACGGTATTTGCTGTTCACTTCCTTGTTTACCAAAATCGAATTTCTTTGTTTTCGTGGGTGAATATTCTTTCTTCAATGCCTGTCGTGTGGTTATGAAGCCAAAGTAAAGCCCCCCGGGGGACATCGTGATACTCGAGGTAATAATCGGGGGCTATTTGTCGTCCTAGTGATTGCCAACCGTTCAAGTCATGATAGAACAGCTCGTAGTCGTTTCCCGGGTAAATTCCGTTGCCGTCACTTCTAGGAAGGCACACGATTTTTGCAGCATGGACTGAAGTGTCAAAATCGATAATGATTTTTTTCATGGGGTCGAGAGTGATATTAGTTAGAGGGTCATTGTCAAGAATCAAAGAATCCGAGGGGGAGGTTTTTCCCTTTAATGGCTTGCCTGCTTTGTCAAGAAAGGATAGTTCTGCCATGTATACAGGGTGAGTGGTGGTATTCGATACTCGCCAATATCTGAATCGCTTGTCTGTTTTGTTATATCCTTGTGCATAGGTTACAGGGGAGGTGTCAAACTGGGATATTATCGTGTCGGGGGTGAGGAAGTTCGGATCGTTGGAAGCTTCTATCACGAGATGTTGTAGGTATTTGTTGAATGCGTGTAGCAAGTCGTTAAAAGGATATTTTCTTTTGATTGTTATTTTTTGTCGGGTGCAAGTGTCCGGTACAAGATACTTGATTTCTCCTTTCAAGTTTAGGATGAAAGGAAAGTGCATCGGGCGCATTTTTTTCTCCTGATAATATGTCACTAGGTAAAGGATGTTTTTGCCAATATTCTTGAATTTTGCTGATGATTTCTGGCAGTTCGTGATGTCAACAGGTTGCCACGTGAGATTGTTGAAGACACATAGGTAGGCATGTCGCAAGGACACGGGTAGGCCTTCTCGAACCGGAATAACGGCATCGGTAGTATACAGGTATTGGTCGCTAACATCTTTATAGAAAGGATTTAAAAAGAAGTCGGGGATATATTCGCCTTTAGAGGGAATGATTACTCGATTGCGTGAATAGGTTTTTTGATATACTTTGGCTGTCTGATAACTTACTTCCATGTCTGCTGTATTTTTTGATTCGGAAAATACTATTTTGCACCACTGGTGGAAACCGTTGCGATTAGCATAGCGGGGTATGAATTCGATACAAGAAGGAACACTTGCGATACGGTATGTAAGATTTTTTGCTATAGCAAGATGAGTGCATTCTCTTAAAATGTTATTGAGGTGTAGTTCAGAGAGTATTTGGGGGTTGATCTTTGTTATCGGTTTTGATAAAGGAATGTCATTAATGATTTTTGGCATGATGTATTTTGTGTTGTCTAGGAAAAATAGGTCTTCTAATGCTTGTGGTGCGATATCCAAGGAATCACGCCATAAATCGAGACGTTCATTTGCGAAGCGGTAAGGAAGAATGTATTCTAGGAATATGTCAAAAGGGATGTCTTTTAACCAACTGTACTGATGTAGTTTCTCGAAAGATAAGTCGATGTGGTGAATGAGGAAATCTGCTTTGATATGTTTCACGTCTTCTTCTTGGTAGGAATTTTTTCTAAGCCAATTGATTTCACTGAATGATATGTCTAGCAATTTATGATGAAGGTAGCATCCTATGGTGTCAGCGTCTATCTTTGCCCGGTATGCGTTGATGAGGTCACCTTGCAGCGTGTAGTGCCCGGGCATGTTGGCGATGAGGAATTCGGCGGCTTGTAGTTTCAAGGAATCGGCGGGGTTAAGCGAGTAGTGGTCAAGGACTTTCTCGAGTTCGCTTCTGTTTTCGCCTGCTAGTTGTAAGGCTGTTTCTAATGCCTCGTTGCGGGTTTGGCAAGAGAGTGTGGCTAGAAAAATGATGTAGGTATAGATATATTTTAGTTTCATGGTATAAATCGTTTTACCGCGAAGTAAATAATTGTAGGGTAATATTTCGAGGAAAAAGGTTGCGTGAAGGTTGCGAGTTACGTTTGTTATTGTACATATTCGGGAATACACAATTTGTAAAGATATTTGCCGCATATATTGCGGCAAATATGGCATTTAATCTCCGCGCTATGGCAATGAAGCCCCGTGAGCAACTTTAAAATTATAACACGAGTTCATAGTTCGTGCTTCGTCCCCCTTCATCCGTTTTGCGTAATACATCTTTATTTATCAAATCTTGTATATCACGCAATGCGGTATCGGGAGAACATTTAGTAATCTTTCCCCATTTGGATGAGGTTAGTTTTCCATTAAAACTATCCGTTGATTTTGTATTGAAAATTATGGGAATTTTGCAGATTTGTTGTGCAATATTTGGGAGAAATGGATTAGAACCGGGTGAAGTTTCTGTCCACGAGGTAATCGAAACCTTGGTCGGTTTCCACGGGGATATTCTTTTCTTTGAAGGTGTCGAGTAGATCGGGAAAGTCTTTTGCCGCTACGAGTTCGATGACGTAGCTCCAGGCGTGCTTGGGGTTGGTTTTCGTGAAGACTTGGATGTAGGGACCACAATAAAGACCTCGACCTCCGAAGAGTTTGACTTTGATAATGTCGTTGTAGTTGTATGTGCGCTGCCAGCGGGTGTAGATGCTGTTTCGGAGGAGGAATTGGTCGTCCGTGAAGGTGAGGTAGAAATACTGGGTGAAGATAACCGGATATATAGAGAGCCACATGAAGATCGGGATTAACACGAGGGGATTGAATTCAAAAGAATCACTGTAAGCAAGGTGTGCGATACAACCTATCATACTTATGGATATATAAATACAAAGTTTGAGCATGGTTCTTGAAGTGTCGGATTGCCAAAAGGGTTGACGAAATTCTCGCATAACAAACGCTGTTTTGTGTTTAAGCAAATATAAAAATTTTGGACGTGTTTTCCAATTTTTGGAGAGAAGTTTTTTTTATGCTATATTCGCATTATAGAAATGACTGTTTCCGAAATGACTGTTTCGGAACTGAAGGTTTCGGATTAAACACGAATTGAAATGAGATTCTATAATAGAGAAAAAGAGATCGAGAGATTGCGGGATATACGGGAACGTTCAACCCGGAACGCGCAGATGACGGTAGTTATGGGGCGTAGGCGTATCGGTAAGACACAATTGTTGTTGAGGGCGACGGAAGGGCAACCGACATTGTATTTTTTCGTGGCACGTAAGGCAGAGAATTACTTGTGTCAGGATTTTCAACAGGAAATTAAGGACAAATTGGGAATTCCGCTTTTGGGGGAAATAAGTAGTTTTGGGAAGTTGTTCGATTTTCTGATGGAGTTATCGAAGGAACGGGCGTTTAATCTTATCATTGATGAGTTTCAAGAGTTCTATAATATTGCCCCTTCGGTTTATAGTGATATGCAACGGCATTGGGATTTGAATAAGGACGAGAGCAAGATAAATTTGTTGTTGAGCGGATCGGTGTATTCCTTGATGCATAAGATATTCGAGAATTCGAAAGAGCCTCTTTTCGGGCGTTCTACCGGGATGTTGATGGTGCGTCCTTTTGAAACTTCCGTGTTGAAGGAAATTCTCGCGGAACATAATTCGGAGTACACGGCGGAGGATTTATTGGCTTTGTACGCGTTCACGGGTGGAGTGGCGAAGTATGTGCAATTGTTGATGGATGCCGGTGCGTGTACCGTGGAAGCGATGCTTGATTACATCGTGAGGGAGGATTCGACTTTTATACCCGAAGGGAAAAATATGCTCGTGGAGGAGTTCGGGAAAGAGTACACGAATTATTTTACTATTCTTTCGGCTATCGCGAGGGGGGAAAACACGAGAGCGAAGATAGAAGCGGTGGTGAACCGCGAGGTGGGAGGATATTTGACGAAGTTGGAAGGGGATTACGGGTTGATATCTAAGGTTACTCCTATTTTTTCTAAAGTGGAAACCAAGAATGTGCGCTATACGCTGGAGGATAACTTTTTGACATTTTGGTTTCGGTTCGTGTATAAATACAGTTATATGATAGAAATCGGTGCTTACGGTCAGTTGAGGGAGGTGATCGAGCGGGATTATCCCGTGTTTAGCGGAAAGATTTTGGAACGTTATTTTCGGACAAAGTTGGTTGAACAGAAAAGGTTTACCCGAATAGGTGGATATTGGGACAGGAAGGGGGAAAACGAGATTGATCTGGTGGCGGTCAATGAATTGGAGAATACAGCAGAGATTATCGAGATAAAGCGTAACGCGACCAAAATTAACATGAACCAATTGAATGAAAAGAGCGTGCAGTTCCGTAAGGTTGTCGGTAAGGAATTGGAGGGTTACACGATTCAATTGAGGGGACTCTCGATGGAGGATATGTAATAATAGTAATGCCGCCCATGAGGCGGCATTACTATTATATGAATTTTTCCCGGTGGCGGGTGTTGTTCAGACCGATGATGATAAAGAGGGCAGAAGCGATCAACATGTTTATCCGGCAATGGAAAACGGCGTTGAAGAATATCTGCGGGTTTTTATCGAGGGGAACATCGTATGGATTGAGGAAGATGTTCCATTGGCTGGCACCGAGGCTTTCTTTCATCATAAAGAGGATCAACCCGATGATGATAATGACCACGGAGGTTCCGTTGCCGTTCTTGATGGTGGTGCTCAGCATGAAGGAGAGCGTACCGATAAAGAGGGCGGGAACCATAGCTTGCAGGGCGAGGTTCATCGGGGGAATGGACACGATGGCGAGATCCGTGAGCAATGCAAGGATCAACGTGATGACGAAGCAGATGACATACGAGATCAAGAGCCGGAATAACCAAACTTTGTAGCTGTAGTTAGGGATCCCGAAGATGATTTCGACGATTTTGGCATCTTGGTCATTTTGTAACCCGAAGCACATGGGGTAGAAGACGAGCAGGATGCTCGGCAGCATCAGCATCGAGTAGGCGGTTGCTTGGGTGATCTCGTCGTCGCCCAGCAGGTACACCACCACGGTGATGATAAAGAACACGAGGGCACTCAACATGAAGTACAGGAATTTGTTCCCGAAAATGATCTTGATGTTGTATTGTACCAGTTTCTGTATCGCTATCCAAAATTGAAGCATAATTGGGGGTGCGTTTTATTGGGTTATAATTTGTTCTTTGTTCTCTATTTTGACGGTTCTCAACAGCCACAAGTAGGAGTCTTCCAGCGCGGGGAGTATCCGTTCGGCGTTCTCGGCGGGCTTGCGCTCGCTGAGGCAGCGTACTTTGATCATATCACCTTGGCGGATGTGGTGAACGACGAGCAGGTCGGACGGGAGTTTGGCAAAATCCCGTACCGGTACTTCGAATGTCCACGTGACATCCTTGGCTATGTTGGCCATATCGGAAGGAGTACCGTGATATTTCAGTTCTCCTTTGTTGATAACGCCCACTTGATTACAGGAGCTGGCGATATCCTCGATAATGTGGGTGGAGAAAATCACGATTCGGTTACGCGACAGTTCCACGAGCAGGTTCCGGAAGCGGATTCTTTCCCGCGGGTCGAGTCCCGCCGTGGGTTCGTCTACCACGAGGATACGCGGCAGGTTGAGCAACGTCTGGGCAATACCTATACGCTGTTTCATACCGCCGGAGAATCCCCCGATTTTCTTATCCTTGTTCTCGTACATGTGAACGGCGGAAAGCACTTCTGCGATCCGGTTCTGGCGTACACGCTTGTTGTAGATGCCTTTCAACAGAGCTTGATATTCGAGAAATTCCCAAGCCGTGAGGTTCTCGTAGGTTCCGAATTCTTGCGGCAGGTAACCGATTAGGCCTTGCAACTCTTCCCGTTTCTTCTGGGTGTCGATACCGTTGATAAATATCTTGCCGTAGCTTTGCTCGAAAATACCGCAGATGATACGCATCAGCGTGGTTTTACCCGCTCCGTTGGGACCGAGGAGTCCGAACATTCCGGTATGGATTTCCATGGAAACGGAACTTAACGCCTTGAACGGTTTTTTCTTCACGCCGATGAACGGAGCCTTGGAAGCCATACGGAATATGGTTTTCTTCAACATACGGAAGCGACCGTCAATCAGATCAATATTAATGTTCTCCTTGTTAATCTTGTTGGACAAGTATCTTGCCGCGATACCGATATACCAGAACATACCGAGGAAAATAGCTCCCCCGCTATTGTCGAACTTGTTGCTCGACCAGTAGAGGATAACGAAAGGTCCCGCGTAATAGATGGCGATAGCGATGACGCGCAAGATTTTGGCAATCATCTTACCGTTCCGGTTTTCACAAAATTCCCGGAAGATATTCATGGTGCCGAGGGTCATGATCCACGTGATGAAAGCGAAGATGACCGCCCACAAGAATAATACTTGATAACTGAACGTGAAGTAATACATGAAGCCGAGGATGGGTAGCGACCATAGCAGGGGTTGCAGGTCTTTCCACTCCCGGTATTGCTCTTTCAAGCCCAGACGTTCCCTGATTTTCAGCCCGGAAGTCCATTCCCGCTCGAAACGGGAGGGGCGACCATATATCTTCACGAGATTGCATACTTTGATTTCCAGTTCCTCGTCGGCAGGGATGATGTTGCTTTGGGCACGGCGGAGACTGTCTTCAAGGAACCATGTGATGCCCGGTACCAGTATAACGGTCAGAATGACGTAAAGTATCCGGTCGAGCACTGTATATGTCCAGAAATAGACACAAGTGAGTGCCACGATGAATGCTGCGATTTGTATGATTTTCATCACCCAGCTTTGCGAGTGCAGGCGGGCAAGGGCGTCTTCCATACCGGAGTAGAGCGTGGGGATAATAACTAGAGTCAACAATGTACTCATAGTCAATCCGCCGATTACAGTGATCGCGAACGGGGCGCCTAGTCCGGACACGTATTCTCCCGTGCCGAGAGCCAGCGGAACCATAGCCACGATGGTCGTGATTGCCGTGATTAGGATAGGTCGCAGGCGGGATAGGCCGGAGGTTATGATAGCGCGTTGCTTCCGGTTGCCCGTGCGGCGTAGCAATGAGGTATAATCTATAAGGATGATACTGTTGTTTACCACGATACCGATCAGGATGATAAAGCCGATAAAGACATTGGCATTCATCAACGGGTTGCTCGTGAACAATAATGCCAATAACGAGCCGATTGCTGCCAACGGGATCGTGAACATCAGCACGATAGGGGCTGATATCGATTCGAACACGGAAGCGAGTATCATGTAAATAAGGACGAATGCGGCCAGTATAAGGAAAGTGAAATCATCCATTTCATTTTCCTCGTGAACGACTTGTACGGCGATTCCGGCAGGGACATCCAAGCCTTGCACTAGCTCGTCAATCTCTTCCCGTGCCGCTTCAAGCAGAGGTTTCGATTCGTTGATATCCGAGTTGAAAGCGTAATAGAGAGTGACTTCCTTCTCTTGGTTAATACGAATGATGCTTCCTTTGTCCCGTCCGAGGTTGATGCGGGCGAAATCACGTAATTCTACCAGTCCGTTTTTGGAGTTCGTCACCTGCATATTGCGCAGATCCTCAAGCGTACGGGTTTGTGTAGTCTTGTCTTTTTCGTCATACGTGGCGTCCCGGATAATGATATCATATTCTTCGTCACCCGCTTTGTATTTTGTGGATGCCGTGCTTTCAGGACCGAAATTATTGAGTTCATTTGCCACGTTGCCGGGAGTGATGTCGTTGACTCCCATCAAGTACTGGTCAAAGAACATTTTTGCCACAGAACTACCCGATTGACTGCTGACATTGGAATAAGAAATATTGTCAAGGTCTTCGAATTGGTATTTCAAGTATTCGGCAAAATTTGTCATAGCCTCGAAATCTTGTCCTTTGATAACGACTTTCTCGCTTTGGCTCCCGATATTCATCAGGCGAAGCAGTGAGGCGTTGCCCAACATGCCGCCGCCACCTCTCTCGGCGGTTTCTGTTGCTTGAAGGCTGATTTGGGATATGTTTACTTTATCTGCCAGTTTCAGTACTTCGTCTTTCAGCTGTGGGATAGATTTATTGTTGATTTTTTCAAAATCGTCTTTCAGTCGGATGGTAATATCCACGTTATCTTCGCTGATGTCGGATGTAAATGTTTTGATTTCTTTGACCTCGAGCAATTCATCCTCGAACAGGCGAATCATGTCGTCAGTCTTTTGTAACGTGTATCCGGTCGGCGGAGTGATGTATACGTTGAACGTGTTTGTTTGAATTTCTCTAAGAGTATTTAGCGTCAGGGAAGTGGATAGCACTACCGTGACGAGGAGCACCACGAGCGCGGAGATGATAACCTGTGCCGGGCGGCGGAGGGACATTTTCAGTATTGCCATGTAGATTTGCACGAGGCGGTTGTGCAGAGACAATTTGCTGAAATTAACGTCGTTCGGTTTCCTCTTCAAAATAGCATTGACTGCCATGGGGATCAACAGTAACGCCACGACCAGCGATATGGTCAGCGTGGCGACGATGGACACCCCGATATGTTCTCCGATAAGTTTAATCTCGTAACGGTCGGCAAAAAGGAAAGGCAGGAATACCATAATCGTGGTGATCGTGGCGGCAAGGACTGCTTTCCATACTTCCTCGGTTCCTTGCACGCAGGCTTCATCCGTGGGCATACCTGTGGCCTTCAGACGATAGATATTTTCCATGACCACGATGGAATTGTCCAGTAACATTCCCACCGCGAGTGCGATACCAGTGAGGGTAAGCGTGTTGATCGAGATGCCGAACAAGTAGAAGAAGTAGAAGGACGAGAACACGGATATCGGTATAGCGAAAGCGACAATAGACACGATATGTATTTTGCGCAAGAACAGGAAGAGGACGAAAATAGCTAGAAAAGCTCCCGATATGGCAAGGTTGATAATCTCGTTGATATTATCACTCATGATTTCAGCCTGATCTTCCTGAATGTCGATACTGATCCCTTTGGAGGCTATCTCTTCATTCAGTCGGTCGATTTCTGCCCGTACTTTTTCAGACAAATCAATCACGTTGGTCAAAGGGGATTTGTATAATCTACAGGTTACGACCTCCTTACCGTTTACACGGGAATAGGAGTCTTCTTCCTTCACCCCGAAGTGGATTTCCGCGATATCTTTTAGCAGAATTGGTCCTTCGGCTACAACGATACTTCCAAGGTCTTCGGTGGCAAGGTATTCTGCCGTCACGTTGACGAAATAACGTTTATTGTTCTCGTATACGGAGCCGGCAAATGTTTTTTCCGCCAGATTTGCAGATATCTTGCTACTGATGATAGATGGCGTGAGATTCAGTGCTTTGCATCGTTCCAAATCGATAATGACTTCGATACTTTTTTGTCGGCCACCCACGATTCGGACTTCCGCGATACCGTCCACGCTTTCGAGATAGGGCGTGATGTCTTTATCCACGATGTTGCGGACATAGTCGATATCGTCTTCCCCGAGGATTTGCAACTGCATGAAGTTGTCACTTGCCGAACCGGCAGAGGATTTGTTGACAGTACAAGTAAATTCTTCGGGAATGTTCTTGGATATGCTCTTTATATTTTGTTCCAGTTGCAGGAACGCGTATTTCAAGTCTACATTTTGTTTCAATGCAACTCGGATTGAAACACCTGACGAACTGATGTACGTTTCTATTTTTTCCACTCCGTCGAGCGAACTGATAGCGCCTTCTACCGGGATAGCGGCGTGATTTTCAACGTACGTGGGGTCGAGTTCCAAATTCGAAGTGGCTCTGATGTTGACACTCAATACCGGTAATTCGGCATTGGGAAATATTTCCATGGGCAGGTGCTTCTGGGAAAAGATTCCCATAAGTACCAACCCGATGAATAACATCGAGATGAGAACTCGTCTTTTTATAATGGTCTTCATGACTTCTTTTTATCAATAACGTAATACACACATGGAATGACGATCAAGGTCATGACGGTAGAGGTCAGAAGCCCCCCGATAACCGCTAATGCCATGGGAGATCGGAGCGAAGCCCCTTCCCCGAAACCGAAACACATGGGGAGCAATGCCAGAATAGTGGTGGCACTGGTCATGATGATCGGGCGTACGCGGTGTTGGGCAGCCATCTTGATAGCATCGTCCAACGGGTGACCGTCCGCTTTCAGGCGGTTGATTGCATCCACGAGTATAATAGAACTGTTCACGGCAATACCGGCAAGCATGATGATACCGATAAATGCCATCATGTTGAGTGTTTGTCCGGTAATCAGGAATGCCCACACGCAACCTACCCCGGCTAACGGGATAGTCAGCAGAATAGTGAACGGGTGGCGTAAAGATTCGAATTGAGCAGCCATAACCATATACACTAACAGTATGGACAGACCTAAGGCGAAGCCCAGTCCGCCGAATGATTCTTGTCTTTTTTCTTCCTCTCCGGTAATCTTTGCCGTGTATTTTGCCGGGAACTCTACTTCCGATAGTTTTTCGCGTATGGAAGGAGTGATGTGGCTTAACGTGTATCCTTTGTCGATCATCGCCGTAACCGTACCCGTGCGGCTTTGGTTTACTCTGCCGATTTCCCGCGGAGCGGAAGTGATTTCGATATCCGCTATTTCAGCGAGGCGATATTTTTTGTCCCCTTGCGTGATTTCGATTTGTTCCATCTCTGAAAGAGAAACTTCGGGTACTTTGATACTGATATCGATAGTTTCGCCCTTGTTCTCGAAAGAACCCGCTTCTTTACCGTTCAGTTTTTCACTTACCTGATCACTTACTTCTTTGACATTGATTCCGTAGATACCGCTTTTCAACCGGTCGATCTTGATGTTTACCTCGGGAGCGCCCTGTTCCATAGAGGTCTTGATATCATAGAGTCCGGGGATGCCCGATATCTTTTCTTTTATGGAGGAACACAATTCGTTTAATATGTCCAACTCTTCTCCCTTCACTTCGATCACGAGAGGGGCTCCTTCCGTGCCGAGAATACTTTGTAAGGCGGACTCTCCTTTTTCGTAGGAGATTTCAACACCTTCGGGGAGTTGGTAGTTCGCGTTTATATTCGTGATAAAATAATCAGCGTCCAGTTTGGAATCTTTTTTAATTTTCACGGTTACTTGTGCTTGGTTGTCTTCTTCCAGTTTGCCGCCGCTTGTGCTTTCCAGATTGGAGGGACCGACTTGCGTGTATATCCATTCGATATCATCGCCGCCCAGTGTGCGTGCGGCATCTTCAATGGTCGCCACGGCATTGTCCGTGTTTTGCAGTCGGGTACCGGGTTCCATATTGATGAGTATGGCAAGCTCTTTGGATTCCGCTTTCGGCATGAACTCCATCCCGATAAAAGGCAGCATCAAGTAAGATATTACCATCAGGACGAGAGCCGCCAGAATAACGGCATATTTTACTTTTAATACGCGTCCCACGAAGTTACCGAAACCTTTTATCGTGATGGCATGACCTTTTCTTCTGTCTTTTTTACCTAGAAATTTTGACACGAGCATGGGAATGAACAAGATAGACACGAACAGAGAGGATAGTAGCGAGAAGCTGACTGTCCATGCCTGTTCTTTAAACAGTTCACCTGCCGCACCTTGCAGGTAAACAATCGGGAGGAACACGACAATGGTGGTTAAGGTGGATGCCGTGATTGCTCCTGCCACTTCCGATGTGCCTCGCACCGCTGCTTCGGTGGGAGAGAGGTGATTCTCTTCCATGTTTCGGAAGATATTCTCCATGACCACGATAGCGTTGTCCACGAGCATACCCGCCCCTAAGGCAAGTCCCCCCAATGTCATGATATTGATGGATAGCCCGTTGAAGTACATCAGGTTGAACGTGGCGATAATAGATATCGGAATGGATACACTCACGATAAGCGTCATGTTCACCCGTCGCAGGAATAAATAAAGAATGATAACCGCGAGCAGAATACCTATCAAAGCGGAGTCCTTCACTTCATTGATAGAACTTCCGATAAAATCACCTTGGTTGCTGATCACGTGGAACTCGTATCCCGGTAAACTTTTTTGGAATTCATCGAGTTTCACGAGCAGGTTATCGACGGCATTTACCGTGTTGTACTTGTTCTCCTTGTATATACTGATACCCAAGCAACGTTCACCGTTGTAACGGGCGATATTCTCGGGTTCTTGATTGCGGATACTTACCGTGGCGACATCTTTCAAGTAGATTGGGGCTTTCGGTTTACTCGATCCTGTTGACGCTTGTGATGATGCGTTGGAGGTGGAAGAGGTATTTTCCTTGAAAGCGACAATGATGTTTTCAATATCTTCAATGGTATTGATCAGATTCGCACCCTTTACCATGTACCGGATGTCATTGTCGGTAATCGTTCCCCCGGACACGTTTTGACTCATGCCGGTAATCTGGGAAGCGATGGTGTTTGCCGTCAACCCGAAAGCTTCCAGCATGTAGGCGTCCGTGGAGATTTCCACGATAGCTTGCTCCTGACCGCTTAATTGAATATCTGCTATTCCACCCACGCGGACAAGTTCGTTGCGCATATAATTCTCCGCGACCTTACGTAACTCGTTCATGTCTTTGATCTCGTTGTGCGTGAGCGTGATGGTCATAATCGGACTGGCGTTCGCGTCATAACGGGTGACGTTAATCTCGTCCACGTTGTCCTGTTGGGCATAGGTGGAAACTGCGCGTTGCAGATCTAAAAAAGCGGCATCCATATCCTGATCCCAGCCGTATTCAACCGTGATTTTGGAATATCCTACCCTGCTGATGCTGTAAACGCTTTGTACACCTTCCTGTCGTGCGGCAGTACCCTCGACTTTTTGAGTGATTTGTCTTTCGACCTCTTCCGGTGGTCTTTGTCCGCTTTTTACTTCCACGTAAAGGGCGGGATTTTTCAAGTCGGGAAAAAGGTCTGTTCCCAGTTTATTATAAGATATCGTACCCAGTAAACATACCGCCAGCGTAAGCATAAGCACGCTCACCGGGTATTTTACTGCAAATTTGGTGATACTGTTCATATCGTTTTATTTCATGATTTTTACTTTGCCTCTGTTTCTCAAGAACTCGTAACCTTTGATAACGATCTTGTCACCCTCGTTCAAGCCTTCCGTGACTTCCGTGTAGCGGTCGTCGCTGATGCCTGTTTTGATGTATTTCTCCACGGCACGATTCTGTTCCACCGTGAATACGTTACGCATTCCCCGGCGGGCATTGACGATTTCTTTCGGGATAAATAACACGGAGTCTCTTTGCAAAGTAATAATCTCGCCTTTAGCGAACATTCCGGGACGTAATTTCAATTCCGGGTTGTTAATAGCGATGTATCCGGAGAATGTACGGGTTTCCTCGTTAATTGCCGGGGATAACTGGGATACGGTTCCGGATAGAGTATCTGATTTTATATTATAGTTGGTAACTAATACTTTTTGTCCCACTTTCACTTTTTCGATGGCATTTTCCGGAAGTGCGATTTCCATATACATCTGGCTGTAGTCCATCATACCCACGATGATTTCGCCGGAAGCAACGTCTATTCCCGGAGTGAAATAGGGTAAAGTGACGATTACCCCTTTAAACGGGGCTCTGATATTTATTTTTTCCAACTCGGTATTTGCCGTTTCCAGTGCGGTTTGTGCTTGGATATAACTGCTTTCGGCGTTCAACACGTCTTTTTCGGTTGCCCCTCCTTTATCATACACGACCTTTTGCCCGTCCCATTCTTTTTTGGCGATATCAACTTGCATTTTCTTGGTTTGCAGCGATACGCTGTTCTCGTGTTCCTTGTTGTTCAGTTTCACAATGACGGCTCCCGCTTCCACGATGTCACCTAATTTATAAGGGCGTCCGGTTTTGGGATTATTCATCAGTTCGTATTTACCGGTAATCTCTGATTTTATCTCGGCGGTTTTGGAGGCTTTTGCCGTACCCGTGGTGGTGGTCAATTCACGAATATTCCGTTTGCCGACTTCCGTGAGCCAGACGGGAGTTGTTGTTTCGGAAGAAGAGCTCGAACGTTGCTCGTTACAGGCGTTCAGAGAAAATGCGAGTAGAATGAACCCGATATATTTTATTGATTTATTTGTAGCCATAGTTGTTATATTTTGTTGTTTTTATTTTAGCAAGTCCACGGGTAAATAAGAAGTGTTCGTTTGGAAATCCCACAATGTCTGGATTTTCAGATCAAGTAACTTCAGTTTATAGCTGATGATCGTGTTCGTGTATTCAGTTTTGGCACTGGTTAGCTGATCTTGTTGATTCTTTAAATCTAAACCCGATAGAGAACCGCTGCGGTATTTTTCCACGCTGATATCATACGTGCGTTCGGCGTTTTCCACGTTTTTGCGTGCGATCTCTATTTTTTTAACGAGGCTGGGAAGTTCCCGGCATATTTGGCGAATTTCGAGTACAACGCTTTTTTTGTATTCGGCTAAATCGATATCTTTATTTTCATTTGCAATCTGTGCCTTGCGTATAGCAGCTTTGCGAGTCCCCCAATCCCAAACCGGGATGGTAAGAGTGACTCCCACGGATTCGTTATCTTCCGGTTTGGTGAAAGCACCTTTTACCTTATCTCCATTACCGAATAAACCGACTTGGGCGGAAATATTTCCCTTGAATTCATTTGTTGCTTTTGCCGCGATCAAATCAAAGAGACCTTGCTCGACACTGATCTGTTTTTGCCGGATCTCCATTCTTTGTTCCAAAGCATATTTGATAGCCAAGTTTTGGTCAACCTCTACCGGTGTAATATCTGTATTCGTGAGTACACTGATGTCCATTTCCAAAGGTAAACCCAAGGTTTGCTTGAATTGGTCTTTGGTAGACTCGTAATTTGTTTCAGCACTATACAGGCTTGTTTCATTATTTGCCAGAGTTACTTCCGATTGGAATAACTCTTCTTTTGGAAGTAGGCCTTGTTCAACCTTATTCTTGGTTATTTCATAGTTTTGCTTTGCACTTTCGAATGCTTCCCGTGCGTCTGTCAGGCTTTTGAAACTTTGGTAAACATTGTAAAATCCTGAAGTTACCGTCTTTTCAATGTTTAGTTGTGCCATAGCATAACTTATCTTGGCATTTTCCAAATCGAATTCCAATTGTTTCAAATCGATTTTGGTTCGGTTATAGGTAAAAATAGGTTGATTCAATCGTAATGACAGGCGATTGGAAAAAGAAGTGTTTGTTAGATTGTTAGATTGATTCTGTGCATCTTGCCAGTTGAAATCATTACTTAGCGTCAATGTACCGTCGGTCCATTTCAAAGGTTGAGTGATACTGAAATTACCTCCGGCACTCATGGTGCGGTAGGTATTCCATGTTGAACTTATTTCCTCGAAACTACTGCTTCTGGAATAGTTAAAAGGGCTCAAATCGAATTGGAATAAAGATTTTAAGGATGCTTTTCGTTGAAGTAAAGACAGTTCACTCTGTTCAAGTGACATTTTACTTTGTATCAACGACGGGCTTTGTTGATAAGCGATCTCCAAAGCCTTTTCTAGCGTCAAAATCTCTTGAGCGGACGTTGTTCCCGAGGAGAATATGATCAGTAGCCCGGAAATGATCAACGATAATGACGTACGTGTTTTCATAAACTGTTATTGTTATTATTTATTATTACTCGTGTAAACCCATTTTACCGCGTCGGCAATGATGATTTGCCCCGGTTCGGAACCTCTGTCACTCAAGGTAACCTTGGCATCACCCTCGGAAAAATGGAAACTTCCGAGGGAAACCCAACCGGTGGTATTTCTGCCTCCCGTTTCGACAGACACTTCCTCTTCGCCGTCGTCATGTTTTACTGTATAATATTGGTATCTTTTGGGTTGTTCTCCACGGCCCCACATCATCCTATCCATGCCGGGCGAGCTGTAAACGAAAACTTCATAGAAACCGGGGATTTGGATTCGCGTGTTCCATTCCGCTTGATTGTTCCCGCTTCCTGATTTCTTGTACATGGCACTATTAATATAGTCACCGTAATAATTTATACCGACGGTTGCCGTCCATTTACTTGGGGGCATCCAGAAATTCAAGTTTTTGTACTTGTCTTCTTCCTCCTTTTTGAAAAGAGACTGTAACGTGTTCTTCTGGTTCGACTCGATTACGCGGAAACCTTTGTCCTCGTTGTCGACCGTGATTTCTTTCGGGTTAAAGGCGAAAACGGTAGGATTACCCGCGAAGATACCGCTTACCGTGTCGGTCGAGGTTGTGGTCACTTTCGCGAAATTGTGCATGATATCGCTTGGAAGATTCTGGGCAATATTCGTGTTGATCGTCAAGTTGCTGGGGCGGTCGTCGCAAAGGATTCTAATCTCTTTATAACTTCTCGCGTCGATAATAAAGTTTTTTGGCGGATTCTCTTCCATTTGGGCTGCTCTTCCCCGTCTGCCGGGACCACCTCGCATGAAACCGCCCTGTTCAACGCTGACAGAGATGATTCCGTCAATATTTGTCGGGTTATAAACTTGGAAGTGTACCATGTATTTCGTGTATTCACCTATGGCAACCTCGTCCGCGTCTATCCCTTTTACAATAAATAATGGCGTGGCGTTTGTCGAGTACCATCCGGGAATGAAATCCATCAAGTTGAAATGGAATTTACGGATGAATTCACTATTCAAACGTGTGAAGTTGACCTCTTGAAATTTGTATTTTTGAGAGAAGTCGGTCATGAATTTCTTGAAGTCTTCAGAGGGAACTCGTGACGTGATATAATTTCGCAGGTATATCCCTTTTAATTTCATCATCTCGTAGAACACCTCCGTGGAAAGCGTGTTGTCCAGAACGGCTTGTTCAAAACTCTTGCCGTTCAAATAGGCTGAAGCCCGTTGACTGTCCCCCATACCCGAGAACATACGGAACCACCTTCTTCCGGGATTTGATTCTTCCTGCTTCAGCATAGTGTTCATCACGATGTCAATAATCGGGAAGTCCTGCGAATAGATAGATGTCGCGTAGTTAAAATACATGGACGAGATGTCGTATTTATTTAATTTGGATGTACCGGACCAACCGCTGGTAAACATGTTGACAAAAGAATTTCCCTCTTCTTGATAGGTTTCTTCCGATTGGAACACGCTACGGATAAAATCACGTATCGTGTTCATTTCAAGATCAATATCTTCCGATGAACCTCCCCGCGGATCATTTTGAGCCCACATTTTCATCCTTTTCTTGGAGGCTTTGAAATCGCTGCGCGGCAGAGTGGCTGCCAGTTCGGGTAAGAACACCATTTCCGGTTGCATCTGTTCGCTATTGCCTTTCCAGTTGCGCACGTATCCGGCATAAGAGATGGGCGTTTCCGCCAAGACCAGCTTGGGAAACGGGTATTTGCGTCCCTTGCGCATCTCGTATTCCGTCTTGACATCTGAAAGGAAACCGGCTAGGGTATCCGCCATGTTCGGAAATTCTTTCGAGAAGTAATCGTGACCTTTAAAATTATATAGTTCGATTTCCACGGAATCTACCGTAACGCTTTTTTTCTCGTAATCCCCGATTGCCAGACTTACCCCCAGTAAGGGAGCTGCATTGGTGAATAACGTCGTGTCGCCGCTTCGGGAGAAAGTACCTTGAGATAAAACCACGCGTTCCGTCGGGTTATACACTTTTAAAGAGAACGTGGCGAAATTCTTCCTTATATTATAAGGTGCTTCCGGGTTTACAGGAGGCAACGTGGTCGGGTACCAGAGGCATTCCGGGGTCAATAGGGTAAATTTGTCCTGCACGTAAGCGTAGTTCTTCCCGAATCGGAGAATACTATTCCCGTTTTGAGTGTCATAATACTCCTCGTCCGTGATATCCAGATAGCAAATATTCTCGTCTATCGTACCTTGGTAACTGATTTGAAGTTCAGTCGTTTCATAAGGACGGAGTTTATAATCCGCCACAACAACTTGAGCATCCCTCTCGAAAGGGATATCCTGTCCCTTAGCGGTTAATTTCTCGACCTTCAACGACGGGTTCAAATATAGTAATACGTTATTGATTGTTTTGTGATTCCGGTTCTGTACTTGCAGGTTTGCCGTAACCGAGATTTCTTTTTTGTTTTGTGAATAACTGATATCCTGACTCAATAAATTAACTTTATCCGCGATGTTGTATTTTTGGTATTTCTCGGAATACAGGTGGCGTTGATTGTCGATGTGATGGTAAGTGGAATAGTAAGAGTACCCGCAACCTAGTCCCAAAATCATGATAACGCAACCGATGAAGTTGAGTAAGATGTTTTTCTTGGGATGCAAAGGAAGACGGTTTACCAGTGCGATAGTGAAAGAAAGTAATCCCATACCCAAGAACAGGAACGTGAAGCGTTGTGTCAGATAGGGAACGAGATTCGTGTGTCCCAGCACTTCGGAAAACATGTTCGGGACAGTAAGCGCGAAAAAGTCAAACGTTCCTTGCTCCACTCCGCCCAAGTACAACAATGTACCGCTTATGAATCCCAGCATAATAATAAATGTCACCGCTTGGTTGCGGACAAAACTCATGACCACGAACGAAAGACCGAGCACGAATACCAGTGACGGGATAGACAGGGTAAGTAAATAAAAAATATAAGGGAGGAGTGCGAACGGGGAATCGCTCGCGAAAACGTGTATAAAACCAGCGATGATTAATGCAATAATGTTTAACGATACGAAAGCCTTGATAATCCCCCATGTCTTGCCGACAATATAATCGGCGTTGCTCATAGGACGCACGTATATCACCTCCGCCGTGTCCAGTTTCTTATCTCTCTTCAAAAAATTGCCCGCCAGAAATATGGCTATGATAGATTGAGCGATATTGAAAAGATAAATGTTGACAAACGGGATAGACGAAGGCATGGCTACCATGCCCCAACGGTACCAGCCGAAAATATTTGATTGAAGGCTGATCTGGAAAAAGACAATAATTAAAAGGGATAAAACGGCGAATATCCGGAATAACCAGCTCCGGCGTAATA
This sequence comes from uncultured Butyricimonas sp., assembly GCF_959596855.1. Lineage (NCBI taxonomy): Bacteria > Pseudomonadati > Bacteroidota > Bacteroidia > Bacteroidales > Odoribacteraceae > Butyricimonas > uncultured Butyricimonas sp. Next base: position 36,906 of record NZ_CAUFYA010000035.1, on the reverse strand, counting down.
ATTTGGTTTCGTATCTTGATATTGTATTGATATTGTGAATATTCATCGCTGATTTTAGTATAGGTTTACTTGAACAATTCGTTTTCTTGAATGGCTTCCACCTGCATGTTCATTTTGTCTTTCAGCAAGTAGTCCATGTAATAAACGTAGGCATGTTCCAGATTCGGTTCAATGGCTTTATGCGAGTATTCCTCGATATTCTCCGCCACGACTTGAATCTCAAGTCCCCCGTCTGTAGGAATTGTCGAGATAATCGGGTATTTTTCCTTGATCTCCTCGTATTCCTGATCGGTCACGAAAATCTCCCATACTTTTCCTCTTGCCAGATTGACCATTTCATCCGGAGAGCCTTCGAATTTCAATTCGCCCCGGTTCAGGAGAGCCAGCTTCTTACAGGTACTGGAAATATCTCCCACGATATGGGTGGAAAGGATGATGATGGAATCTTTGTCACTGATGTCCGACAGGATATTGCGGAACCGGATTCTTTCTTCCGGGTCGAGGCCTGTCGTGGGCTCGTCGACAATGATTACTTTCGGATTGCCGATAATGGCTTGTGCTATACCCAACCTTCTTTTCATACCACCGGATAATTTATTTGCCCAGCGGTCACGAACTTCAAATAATCCAACTTTACGCAGCATCTCGTCTACCACTTCGCCCCGGTGCTGTTTGCCCTTGATTCCGGCAAGACCTGCCCCGTAATCAAGGAATTCCCACGTTTTCAGCTTTTCGAAAAAGCGAAAGTCCTGCGGCAGGTAGCCTAACATGGAACGAATAGCCTTCCTGTCTTTCGCGATGTCATAGTCATCGAAGTAGATCGTCCCGGATGTGCAGCTCTGCAAGAGAGTCATGATTCGCATCAAGGTGGTTTTTCCCGCTCCATTCGGTCCCAACAGACCAAACATTCCCGGTTCTATCTCAAGATTCAAGTCTTTTAAGGCTTTTTTACCTCCCGGGTAAACTTTGTTTAGATTTACAATTTTGATACGCATAACATTGGTATTTTAGGTTGGTATAAATCTATGCATAATAAGTAGGAATGTATGTTAATAAAATGTGAAAACTGATTGTCTATATAAGACCTGTTTCGCTTAAAAAGGTTTATTTTTTTTAACAAAATATTAACAAAAATCTCTCCTTATGCCCTGTTTGCGCTATTTCGGGTAAAAATATGTCTTATGGGCTCTCGGAATAAATATTAATTTTTTCATACAAGCTTGTTTATTTGTTTTCGTAAATATAGCGAACAGGCATTTTTTTTGCAATTTATTTAGGTGAATAAGATTGATATATCTACAGATACTGTAATTTTATCGATAAAAATAGAAAGCCGAGGCGAATTAATTCGCTTCGGCTTTCCACTCGAATGGTATTTTAGTTTATAAATTCTTCAACTTTTGGTTTAAAGTGAATAATAATATTTCGTAATGCGTGCGGTCGGCACCTTTTGCAGTAGATAATTTATTTTCCAACAGCTGTCTTACACGTGTTCCAAGAGCAAAAATATATGTTCTGGAATTGTCAATAGCAGTTATATTCACGTTATTCTGCCAGCCGTAACTGTATCCGAAGTTTGTCAACTCTTCTGCTGTTATCATATTACCTTGTTTCTCTCTCATCAATCGTATTTGATCGAAAAAGTGATTGGTGATACCCGTTTCATCCAACCCGTAGGCTGCGATGTCTTCGAGTGACGGGGCGTAAGCATCTTCTTCCGAGATGATACCCAGCAATCCTTTTCCGGCAGGAGCTACCGTGAATGTTTGCGCTATCCAGTCAATAATAGTCATTTGCAGCATTTTATCCGCGTCGGTTAATGTGTTATTCTTGATTGTATTCTCGAATACCAAATTATAAAGGTCGTTAAAAAACTCTTGTTCCGTGTACGGATCCTGAGATACATGGGAAGAAAGAATTACTCCTTTGTATAAGTTAGGTATGCTGGAAGCCAGAGCTTTCTGGGTAATTGCCCCCATGTTTATACCTAGAGGAAATTTGCGAGTCAATTCCTTGTTGTTCAGCCAGTCGGAATCACGGAAATGATTTATCAACCATTTCAAAGATGCTTTTTGTTTTGCTTTCGGAACAGCGACGAAACGTTGACCGGGAGTGCCCTCTTTGACCTCCGTCAGATAGATACCTCCAATATTGTAAGAAACATTCTTGAGGTATCTGTAGTATTGGTTTGCCAATCCTCTATAAAGAGAGTTTTTGTGAGAACCGTCGGCATCATCTTTTATCCATTTATCCAAGTTAGACAAAATATATTTCAAATTCTTGATTCCATAGTCTCCGGCTTTCATCGGGTCGTCACCCAGATCTTCCTCCAATGCGCTGGGATCATAACGACTTGCAATTTGTTGACGTCCGTAGCGATACATAGGATCTCCGGCTTTAGCATCTACCATTTTTTCCAAGATGATAGCTTCTTCTTTCATATCCTTGGCATCCGGGAAATATTGGTAATCCCATTGTACGAGGAAATCATCGTAAACCCCCAGTGTCGGAGGTGTTAACTTCACCCCTTTGTCCCCGGGTTGTGCTACATAGTTGAAACGAGCGTAGTCCATGATGGAGGGCGTTGTCCCGTATCTTTGAGTGAAGGTGGCTGATCTTAAAGAATCTACCGGATAAGCCGCCGAGGCAGCCATGTTGTGCATAAAACCTAAGGTATGGCCTATCTCGTGAGCGATAACGTATTCGATAGATTCGTCCATGATCTCCTGCGGCATCTTTTTGTTGCGCACGGAAGGATCAATTTGTGCGGTTTGAATAAAACGCCAGTTATTGATCATTTGCACTACATTCGAGTACACGAGGACAGATGCCCCGAAAATTTCTCCGGTTTTTTGGTCCACGAAACAAGGTCCCATAGCGTTCGCGATACCGGTTGGCAGATACCGGATACATGAATACTTCACGTTTTCCGGGTCAAAAGACGGGTCGTCTTTCGGGAAATCACGTACCTGTAGTACATTTTTGAAACCGATCTTCTCGAAAGAGGGATTCCAACGTAACACGGCTCTACGGATAGGCTCTTTCCACTCTTCCGGGAAAGCGCTGTCCACGTACCATACGATGGGCTTCTTCGGTTCTACCAGTTCTCCTCTTTTGTACGCTTCGACATCTTTAGGTTCCAAACGCCAGCGATAAGCCATAGAGTAGTGCTCCACTCCGTCTTGTTCCATCGTGAAATGCTCTTTATTCGTTAGGAAAACACCTACTCTGGAATCACTGATTCTTGGACGCATACTCTCTTTCGGTAACAATACTAGAGAATAGGTCGCCATCACGGTAACATCTTCTTGCGCGTAGGTCATTCCCATCAATAAAAGTTTTACGGTATGCGGCATAAGCACTTTAATCGTCAGGTTGTCGTCGAATGTTTTCATACTTTTAACCACAGCCGAGCCCATTTTTGATTTACCGTATATGCTAAATAGAGAGTATTTTTTGCGGAATAAATTCAGATTGTCGTTTGTTTCCATAAAGAATTTGGTTACATCAATCAGAACTGCTGTTTTGTCTGCGTTGAGACCCACCATTTTGTAGCTCTCCAACACCGCATCTAACGTGTTGTCTTGTATGGCTGGGACAATATTGTGTTCCTTTGTGTCGTATGTCGTCGTTTTGTTCACCATGCGCAAATAGACCAATGAATCCTCAATGGTAAACTTCACGTGTAGCATCTTTTTGAGTCCCATGTCGGCAAATGTGCTGTTGCTTGTCTGGGATGCAGCCGCGGAGAGCAACATCTCGAGTCCCATTTGTTTCAATGGAATCTCGAAATAGAGTTTGCCATCTACCTTGTGTATGGTCATGAAATCACTCTTGACAGTTTCCACGGATTTGTCTTTAAATACTTTTTGGTAGGGTGTGTCTGTCTTTCTGGCTGCGGTCGAAAAATTAGAACTTGCGATGGTACTGTTTTTCGCGGATTTCTTTTTAGGAGTGTTTTTCTTTTTTTTAACGTTTTCTTTTTTATCCGTCCGTGAAGATGCGACAGACTGATACTGCGCTCTGCCATTCGCCAGAACGCCATAATACGTGGGTAGTAATAATAGTACTATCCAAATTAAAATCATACAATTTTTCATACAGTGTTTTTTTTAAGTTTCTAGAAGATAGTGCTAAAACTTTTTTCAAACTCTCTCCGGGTTTTGTCACGACCTCTTTTTGAAAAAGGAGGTCGTGACAAAGCCTAGAGAAGAATTCTAACACATCCTCTTTTTAATATTGTGAAATTTCTACTCTGTTACTTCCGTGTGTGGTAAAGTTAAGCCTGTGACGGATTCCAGGTCTATTCCATGTAATCGTTTTAATTCATCCACGTACATTTGAATACGGGTTTGGCAAGCGGGATAAGATCTTAATGCAAAATCCACGGAGGATTGTTGGGTTCTAAGGAGATAATTTATGGTTTCCGTGAAATCTTTTGTGAATGATACGCCTCCGAACGGGTACCCGTAGATCAGTCCGGCATCATATGCGGCCTTTGATGTCCTAATACTGCCAAAATCGATATTATTGAAGGCTTCCGGGATCTCGAATCTGCCTTTTCCGATGGCAAATTCCCAAAAAATGTCATGTAGTTTTACTTTTAGAGTATTCTTTTCGGTACTTGTCATGTCTATGATATCTTTATTAATTCCGGGAATTGTTATATTGATATCTGTCGTCAAATAAGTCACGATATTAGTACGGTTGAATATAGAGTCTGCGACATAAATATATCGAGGTAAGATACCGTTTAAGAATGAAGTGGGATAGAGATCAAGCCATAGATCAAATAAAAGATTTATACCCTCTTCGATATATTCTTTTTGAGGTCGAACGATTCGGTAACTTGTCGCGATAAGAGACTGCACGTTCCATATGGGATCGTATTCTCCGTAATCGTATATGACGAATGTTTCGGTTTTATCCAGAAAGTCAACGATCCGATCGTCACATTCCCCGATGCCTTGTGGCAGCTGATACGTGAAAGGAAGCTCGTTGGAGGGGGTGATATGATCGTCTTGATTACACCCGTGTAAAAACGAAGAAGCCAGTACAAAAATATAGGTTATCTTCTTTAAAATTGTAGTTCTATTCATAGTCTTTTTCATTTTATAGAATTTCAGGTAATCTTGGGGAAGGTAAACTTTCGTTAGGAACTAATCCCGGGTTCAAATCCATCAAGTAAGTCGGGATCTCCAGTACATACATGGGATCTCCTTCTTCCAGAACATATTTCTCGGTAGTATTTCCGTCCACGTGCCACAATCTTTCCATTTGCGGCATACCGTAACGGCGTAAATCAAACCAACGCTGGCCTTCAAAACAAAGTTCTTTACGACGTTCCAGACGGTAAATTTCCATTAACTCGTTCGCATCCGTGGTTGTCACGTCGGTAGATACCTCGCCGGCGAGTATGTATCTTTTGACCCGGAAATCATTTAATAATCGTATGGCTTCGGCGCCGGCGCTTGCATCTCCTTTGATGTATTTTTCCAGCAAAGCTTCTATCCCGTTCAAATAGACCTCTGTTACCCGTATCCCTTGGTTTTTAGAGATGCTCAGGCTTAACGAGTATTTTGTGACGGATGTTAATTTGTCTGTTGCTTTTGTATTAAAGAAATAAGTTTTTCTTTTATCTGTTAGCCCCTCTACATCATACTTTTTGAATAAATCGGACGAAGGTGTGAAAGCAGATGAAGCGGCGTACGTGCTCGTTGCTTCCCACCAATTTGTCCTGTATCCGAATACCCATAAAAGCTCGTCATTATCTAGCCGGAAGAGATATTTAGTGGAATAATCCGTGTCGCTGAAACCCGTAAAGTCCGCTATCTCTCGCCGTTCCATAACATAACGCGCGTGTTCCAGCGCTTTGTCCCACTCTTCCATGTATAAATAGATTCTGGAAGCAATCGCGTGGGCGGATAAATGCATAATCCGGAATTTGGTAACTTCTCTTTTCTCTTTATCTAAAAGTGCTATGCCGGTTTCGATATCACTTACAATCAAGTCGTAAACTTCCGCTACCGTATTTCTGGGAAAAGCTAATTCTCCAATCTCTGGTTTCGTGATAATCGGGACACCCAGGCTCTCTTCCGGCTTATGTTTCGTGTCGTTATACGGCCAAGCGTAAGTATTGATTAGCTGGAAATAATAATAAGCGCGCAGTACATAAGCTTGCCCCTTTAAATAATCCTTGTCTTCATCAATACCGACGGAATTATCCGCGTACTTCAGGATAAGATTACAACCTAGTATGTATTTGTAATACGATTTCCAAGGAACCCATCCTTTGATAGAATACGAGGATACTCCTGTCTCGTCAATAATCTGATTTACAGCGTCGGGTTGCCACGTGTAAAAAAGTTTATTCCGGATATGGGCGGCCGTGTATCCTGATGTACTTGTGGTGAGGCGATTCTCCACGTCATCATCCATGTATTGTAACATCTTGTCAATTGCTTCCGTGTCTGGGATATATCCTTCTTCAAGCAGCATTTCGCTGAAAGATTGCGTGGATTCCGGTGTTAATTCGTCCGGTTGTGTCTTGGATAAAAAATCATCACAAGCACAACATAAGCTGACAATAATCCACAGTATATTTAATTTTCTCATAACTAGTTTTATTTAAAATCCTACATTGATTGAGACGCTATACGAGGGGAGCAACGGAACTTTCGCGTAACTGGATTCCGGATCCTGTTTACGTAATCGTTTGTCCTTCAAAACGAATAGATCTGTACCGGTTACGCTAAGAGCCATGGAAGATAATTTCATCTTTGAAAGTACTTTTGATGGAACTCGATAAGATAAAGTCATTGACTTACAGCGTAAAAAATTCGCACTTACTACTCGATATTGCGATTCGTCCCACATTTGGTACATGCCTTTATTCCCTCCCGGGGTTGTATAGTACGCGTTCAAGCCGGGGCGCAAGAAACCGGGATTGTTTGTGTGATTTTCGTCTCCTGCTTTTCTCCAGTGTTCAATGAAATCAGACGGAAGATTAGCGTCGAAAACCGGAACTTTCGTGTAAGTGGAAGAACTTCTATACACGGTAGCCAGGCGTCTCTTTGCTCCTAGTGCATAAGCAAATGCAGCCGAGAACGAGAAGGCGCGATAAGAAATATTTGTTCGGATTCCTCCCGTGACATCCGGGTTCTTGCTTCCCGAATAAACTAAGTATTTCGTTGGATCGGCCACCAGTTCATCCTTCGTGTACCCTTTATCTTCCGCGAAATCAAAAATAGGCAATCCGTCTTCTCCCAATCCCTTGAAATCCCATGACCAGAATGATCCTACCGGCTTGTCCGGGTGAGCGACTCTCCCGGCCAGATAATTCGTGTAAGATTCTCTTAGCACGCTTCGGTGAGTCCTGTTACGAACATAAGCGATGTTGGTAGTTATTGACCAGTTGAGATTTTTATTTTTGATTAAAGTACCTCTTAATGAAAATTCATACCCGTAATTCTTTATTTTTGAATCATTCAAATAGGTAGACTCGATCCCGTATTCGGTAGGTAATTCTCTTTTGTACAGTATCTTGCTTCCTCTTTTGGTAAAGTATTCTGCCGAGAAAGCCAATCGGTTTTTCCAGAAGGCCATATTAACGCCTAAATTTATTGTTTCCGTTTTTTCCCAATCCAAATTCGTGTTGGCAATGGTCTGCAATTGCAACCTGAATTCCCCTACAGTAGCGTTTATATAAGGATAATACTTCGCTTTCATGCTGGGACTGATACTGTTCACCACGTTACCCTGGTACCCGTAACTGGCTTTTATATTAAGTTCGCTCAACCAGTTCAGGTCTTTCATCCATGCCTCTTCCGAGATATTCCATCGGCCGCTCACGCTCCAGATGGGAGAGAAACGAAATTTCTTGTTTTCACCAAAACGATTCGTCCCGTCCATGCTTGCTCCCGCGTTTAAAATATAACGTCGTTTGTAATCATAGACTAGAGAAGCCAATAACTTCACGCTATTTGTATAACGGTTTGTTAACGTTACCCGGTGCTTAACGGCCGACGACCCGTAATTAGTTCCGAGGTATCCGGCATCAACGCCATTGTACTCGTAATAAATAGTTTCTCCGCGGTCGGGGAAATAACCATAATCGCTGGAATTGTGTCCCGTGTTCTTCACGGACGAGATTTGACCTCCTCCCATGAGAGTTAACGCGTGTGCCTCGTTCCACACGTGTTGGAATTTTAAAGTCCCCCGTAATTCCCAGCGATTATTTTCCTGGTCCCGACGTTCGTAAAATCCCCCGTAAGGATATTGAGAAAGCTTTACCGGCATACTCGCGAGAGCTTGTGTGTTGTAATCGTACCCGCGTTTTTCCGCCATGTAATAACTTTGCTCGTTGGCAGATCTTATTCCCAGGCTCCTCCCGTCTCTATAAGCAAAAATAATATCCCCGCTCAAGCCTTTCAGCAACTTTATATTCATGTTTATGGAACCAGAGAATTCTCTTGTACGTCCCGTGTTTGAAGTGTTTTTTAATTCATCGAAAATATTGAATGTTAAATTATTCTCGAAAGAATATCTTGTTCCATCTACAGTTCCCGTTAGAGTTGCCAATTTTTTCACGTAATCTTCATCGGGAGCGATCGTTCTGGATGTTTCCAAAGCGTAGGACATCGGGGTGGTATTAAAAAAACTCCATACTTTACGGTCGGAATAATTCAGTTTGATATCCGCTCTCAACCATTTGGTCAACTCGGCGTTAACTCGCATGCTGACCGTGTAACGCTTCGCGTTATCATCTTTCTGTACACCTCTGTCGTTGGCTAAACCGAGAGACAGATAATACGTGATCTGTTCGCTTCCTCCCGATACCGAGAGCGTGTGGCTGTCGCTTACGCTGTTTCTGAAAAGCAGGTCAAACCAGTCCGTGTTTTGTTTTTCCCGTCTTTGATACTCCTGCACGACCTCCGAGTAAGAAGTTTGTCCTTTCAAGTAGTCGATCATCGTTTTTTCATAACCGTCGTTGGGCAGAATCTCGAATAACAAAAAGTCATCGAAAATTTCTCTTGTAATTGCCATCCGTTCTTGAGAGTTCATCACGTTGGCAGATTTCCGGTAGCTTGGTCTTTCCAGGAATTTTAGATTCCCGGAATAATTCACGCTTAATTTCCTCGAGTTCCCTTTTTTAGTCGTGATGACAATTACCCCGTTGGCAGCTCTTGTCCCGTACATGGCTGTTGCCGCGGCATCTTTCAAAAACGTGATACTCTCTATGTCTGCGGGATTCAAACCTGATATGGCACCCCCGAATACACTGGCATCAAATTCGTCTTCAAGCGTGTTAGCGATATCTTCATTCGGGAGATTGGTCGGGCTCTCTTGAATAATCCCGTCAATCACCCACACGGGCGAAGCGTCACCGGTTAATGTCGCGGTACCTCTCATGCGTATTTTAGGCAGGGCGGAAGGACTTCCGGATTCGTGGAGAATCATTAACCCGGGGACTTCCCCTTGCAACATATCCGTGAGGGAAGTGCTACCGGGAACCATGATATCCTCCATTTTCACGGAATAAGTAGAGGCGGCGGACAAACTTTTATCGATAGTTTGATAACCCGTTACGACAACCTCGTCTACCTCGTGCGCGTTTTCCTGCATTACAATCACCCAAGGACCTTTCTTGTTCCGGCTATTATAGGCGATCTCTTGTGTCTTCATCCCTATAAATGAAACCCTGACAACCAGATCGGTCGTGTCCGTGACCAACAACGAGAATTCGCCATTGCTATTGGTTGACACTCCCCGTACAGTACCTTTTATTAGTACCGTTACCCCCGGCAAAACATTTCCTTGTTCGTCTTTCACGATTCCCGAAATCTTGAGCCTGGAAAGTTGGGGGTTTTTCAAGATTTGCTTGATCACAACCGTGTTGTCATGACGATTCCACGTGAGATTCGTGTTCTTCAGGCAAAAATCCAAAACGTAGCTAATCTTCGCGTTCGTGAAATTCACGTTCAGGGGTTTCAGCGGGTCCACGTCCTTTGGACTGTACACGAAAGCCAATTTCGTTTGTTTCTCGATTTCGCGCAAGACTTGTTTCACGCTAATTCCGTTTTGTTTTAATGTCACTGTCGCGTCCTGCGCGTACGTGTAGGCAGGTAATGCAGAGCAGAATAAACACGAACAAAACAAAATTTTAATTGTAATTATCCATTTGTTCACTTTTTCTTCCAAGTAAACCATGGCATTCCATTTTTTTTTCATAGATTTGTGAATAAGAATTCATAATTATTATTGAATCACAAGACAGGGATTATTGGTAGTGCTTTATTCCTGTCTTTTTTTTATTTGCTGACGACGATCATCTTTTCTGTTTTTTTAAATTTTACTTTTCCGACTTCTTCCAGTAAATGAAGTATAGTGTCTATACTGTCAAAACGTTCCAGTTTTGCCGTGAATAATTCATCCGCGAGCTTGGGATCTTGATAAAAATAGTCAAAATCATACCAGCGGGAGAGAGACTTTAAAATATGACTCAATCGTTCGTTATAAAACAGGAAGAATCCGTTTTTCCATTCCGTGTATAAACTAATATCAACTTCTTGTACTTCGATACCCTTTTCTGTAACAACACCCTGCTCGCCCGGTCGGATTTTCACCTCTCGATTCTGCCTGTCCCGGATTGCCACGCTTCCGTTCACCAGCGTCGTCACCATCGGTTCGTCTTCATAGGCACTCACGTTAAATTCCGTGCCCAGTACCCGAACTTTACCCCGGGGAGAATTCACGATAAAAGGATGCGCCGCGTCTTTGGCTACTTCCAGGTAGGCCTCTCCCTTTAAAAAAATCTCGCGAGTCTCCCCCGTGAATCGAGTCGGGTATTTTAATTCACTTTCCGCGTTCAGGGAAATTTTTGTACCGTCTGATAAAATGACCGAATATTCGCCGCCCCGCCCCGTCAACAGGCGATTGTATTCCATCCCCTCTTGAGCTGTTTGGACTGCCTTGTAATCGAGCGTGTTATCCTGTTTCTGTATAGATAGCGTCTGAAGCAAAGTGTCTGTTTTGGAATACAGGTCAATGGATTTATTATTTTCAAGGATCAAAGTAACTTTGCTCGAATTGTCATTATGAGTTAACGCGGCAATAGCACCATGTTCTTCGCTGTCCTTTCCTGATTCATTCATGAACCATACGCCCGCTCCCACGATCGTGATCAATATCGCAGCATATTTCCAAACGCTCCTTACGCGGAAGTTTCTTGTTTTGGTGGCTCTGTCAACGATTGCCCAAGCCTGCCCCGTGTTATAACGTTCCCGTCCTGTCGCGATATTTGTTTTTAGCCACGTGTCGCGTATTTCTTGGAAACGGCACGAATCCTCGGGAGAACTTTCCAGATGCTCTTTCAATACATCCAGTTCCGCTTTTGTTATAGTTCCTTCCAGGAAGTGTATCGTTAGCTGTTCCAAGTCAAAGTATGTCAATTCACGATTGTCCATAGATTACTGTTATTTATATGTAGGACAATCTTATCTCGAAAACTACTTACAAGATTTTCAAAAAAAATAATCATGAATCTATTTTTCTCTTTTTTTGCAAGAAAAAAACAAAATCAGATCCTCCTTGATATCCTTCAACGTCATTCTTAAATGCTTCATGGATCGATATAATTGGGTTTCTACAGTGCGTGTAGATATTTTTAATATTTTGGCAATATCCGCGCTTTTCTTCCCTGAAAAACGGCTTAATAAAAATATCTCTTTGCACTGGGGGGGAAGTCCTTCTATTGCGGAGTTAATCTTGGTCATCAATCTTTCCTGTTGCTCCTCTTGGAAGAGAATTTCTATTTGGCTTTCCGTGTCTTCCTGGTTTTCTCGCATGAAATCTATAAAATCACGTCTGACTTTTTCATGTTTTATCAAATTCATGGATGCATTATAGACACAACTGTATAAATATGATTTCCATGTCCCTGTGATGGTTAATGATTCTCGTTTTTCCCACAATTGCACGAATACCTGTTGAACAATGTCTTTTGCCTCGTCGTTATCATGCAAAATGGACTCCGCGTACACGCACAAGCGGACATAAAAGTCACGAAATAAAGTTTCGAAAACTTTCCTGTCTCCATTTTTTATCGCGAGGAAACGGTTTATATCACTGTCCATACTTTTCTTCAAATTAAAATACCACGTCTACACCGTGCAAAATTAATCAAAACTCGTTGAGTAACAACTTTTGAAATGTTAAAGCGGAATTCATGTAAAAAAACTTGCCTAAGAGAATATTTCCCGGATTACCCGGATGCTTTTCGTGTTGAAGTCCACGTTTAAATGAAAACCGAGAAAGAGCAGGGCGATATCGAGAAGGATTCTCCGGCTTTGTTGATTGAGAGGGATGTCTTTGAGCGATTCCATCGGGCAGGAACAGAGTTGGTGTATGATCCGGGCGGAATGCGGTCCCGTGCAATAATTCTCGGGAGCGCCCGCGGGATAGAAACACCCGTCGTTAATGTTAAAAACATAATCCGGGTGATAGGTGCTGTCGTCAATGCCGAATCCCATGAGCTTGCTAAGCCGGAACAGGAACAGCAAGTTGAAGTTCGCGATATCTTCCCGGCTCGTGTTGAGATATTCCACGGAGTACCTGATATACTCGTACATGCTCTCGTTCGGGTCTGAATGTCGTAGTACCAAGTCCAGAAGCTCTCCCCATAACAAGGCGATGTTCATCTTGTACACGTCGAAGTAGATGGATGACGTGTTCACCAGTGAAGACACGGATTTTAACTTGTGAAGTCCCCCTCGTTCATTGGGATAATATTCGAGTTCGACGATCTGCATACATTGCACGGCGTGGTTGTTCTTCCGTTTATAAAGCATCATGGGGGTAATAAATTGCATGTACCCCCGTTCCGCCGAGTACACGTGCATGATTTGCTGCTGCTCGGAATAGGGTATGCTTTTCAATATGATGCCTTTGACCGTCTGCATGGAAGCGTGTTACCGGGCATTTAGAAACTCGTACAGTTTCCGTACGGCTCGCCCCCGGTGGCTAATCTCGTTTTTAGTATGCAGGGGCATCTCCGCGAAACTTTCCGTGAAACCGTCGGGGCGGAATATCGGGTCGTAACCGAAACCCTCGTGCCCGTGTTTCCCCGTGAGAATCTCCCCGTTCACGATACCCTCGAAAAGATACTCCCGATCACCGAGGATAAGGGCGATTGCCGTTCTGAATCGTGCTTTACGATTACTGACACCCTCCATCTCCCGAAGCACCTTTTGCATGTTCGCCTCCGAGTCGTGGGCGGTTCCGGCATAACGGGCGGAATAGACTCCCGGGGCGTTATCGAGTGCTTCTATTTCCAGTCCGGTGTCGTCCGCGAAGCAATCGTGACCAAACTTCTCGTGTATATACCTCGCTTTTTGCAGGGCATTCCCCTCCAGTGTATCTTGTTCCTCGGGAATATCCTCGTGGCATCCGATGTCTTTCAGGGAAACGATTTCATGCCGACTGTCCAGCATTTCCCTGATTTCTCCCAACTTGTGCGTGTTGTTGGTCGCGAAAACTAATTTCATAATCTGTCAAAATTCGTGTATCGCGAAATTAACGAAATAGATTGTCTTTGCAAACGCGAAACGCTATATTTGTACCCGCTTAAAGTGTTTCGACAGTGTTTATTATGGAACAAGGTCGGGTATGAAGCATGAATTGTAAATCAAAGAACAATGAGAGGAATTGTCGTAAAATCTACCGGTAGCTGGTATGCGGTACGGATGGAATCGGGTGAAGTCTTGGAATGCCGGATAAAGGGAAAATTCAGGATGAAAGGGATTAAGACCACGAATCCCGTGGCGGTCGGTGATGTCGTGGAAGTAGAGATAAATCCCGATGGTGTGGTGATTCACCGGATAGAGGAACGGAAAAATTATATTATTCGAAAATCAACGAATCTCTCGAAAGAAGCGCATATCATAGCCGCGAATGTCGATCAGGCGATGCTGGTCGTAACGGTGAATCATCCCGTGACCTCAACGGTTTTTATCGATCGTTTTTTAGCTTCCGTGGAGGCATACCGGATTCCCGCCATACTTGTATTCAATAAGATCGATTTATATGACGAGGATGATTTGATGCTGTTGGGTGCCCTGACACAAATATATATGGAGATCGGGTACGAGTGTTTGCATGTGTCTTCATTGACAGGGGAAGGGATAGAGGATGTCGTGGCGGCGTTGAAAGATAAAGTGACCGTGTTTTCCGGTTTGTCGGGCGTGGGGAAATCTTCTTTGATCAACCGGGTGGAGCCGGGTTTGCAATTGAAAGTTGCCGAAATCTCCGAGTCCCACGACACGGGCAAGCACACGACCACCTTCGCGGAGATGTTCCCGTTGAGTTTCGGGGGGTATATCGTGGATACTCCCGGCATCCGGGCGTTCGGGCTGATACACATGGAGAAAGCGGAGATATCACACTATTTTCCGGAGATATTCAAGCGGGCAAAAGATTGCCGTTTCTACAATTGTACTCATATTCATGAGCCGGGATGCGCTGTTATTCAGGCGGTAGAGGACGGGGAAATCAGCGAAAGCCGTTATTTCAGTTACACGAGCATGTTCGAGGAAGGGGAGGAGAAGTATCGTAAATAAGGTGAAAACCTACCTGAATTCAAGATGAATCGTGGTGTAATTCCGCATCACTTCCGTGTATAATGTTTTAATTAAGCTATAAATACCCTTTAAGAACGCTATTCTGTATAGCGTTCATATAGGGTTCGTATAGGGTTCCTATAGCGTTCATGACGGAATTGCACCGGAAGTGATATGGAATTCCACATGAATTCATTTAGGTTTTCTTACTGTTTTCTAGTGTATTCGGGTACTATGTATTACCGGGACTACAAGAATGGGAGTACGTCAGGAATTATTTCAAGATTAGGTACGAGTGATATGATAAAAAGAAAAAAATGAGGTATATGATGTCATGTATTATATTTTTTTGTACATTTGCGCCGTTTTACTTGAAGAATCGTGGACAGATTGAAAGAATATAAGATAGCCTACAGGGGCTTAGGGGAGGGCGTTCACTCTTTCGAGTTTGTCATGGATGACAATTTTTTCGATTGTTTTGATGCGACAAAAGGGACGAAAGGGAAAGTAAACGCGAGAGTGGAGATCGTGAAATCATCCTTGCTGATGGAGGTTCGGATGAAGATCGACGGGGCGGTGAAAGCTATTTGTGATCGCTGCTTGGAGGAGATGGATTTATCAATTAGCGGAGAACTGAACTTGTATGCGACGTACGGGGGAAGGGAAGAGGGGAATGATGATGATTTTATTATCTTGGCGCAAGATGAGGATTATCTGGATTTGAGTGAGCCGCTATACGAAATATATATGCTGAATTATCCTATTCGAGTGGTTCATCCCGAGGGCGAATGTAACGAGGAGATGGAGCGAGTGCTTGAGGATATGACAGTGGAAGAGAGTGATGAGATTGATCCCCGTTGGGATGAATTGAAGAAATTAATTAATAATAACTAAATAAAACTAGAGAGAAATGGCACATCCTAAACACCGGGTCTCTAAACAGAGAAGGAATAAGAGAAGAACTCACGATAAGGCAACTGTTCCTGCAATAGCAAAGTGTTCAAATTGTGGTGCTGCGGTACAGTATCATACTGTATGCCCTGAGTGCGGGTATTACAGGGGTAAATTAGCTATCGAGAAAGCTGTCGTTGCATAATTTTGTGCAATGACGGGAATTGCCTTGAATAATACAGAGCCCCCTGTAAAAAGGGGGCTATGATTGTTTATAGGTGGCGGTTCTCTGTTTAATTTTGAAAAGATATTTTTATGGAAAGGCCAAGAGCGGTAATCACCGGGGTAGGAGCGTTTTATCCCGATTACATTTTAGACAACGAGGAGTTGAGCCGGATGGTGGATACCACGGACGAGTGGATCATGACACGTATCGGGATCAAAGAGCGGCGTATATTACGGGATACGGATAAAGGCAGTGCTTACCTCGGAGCCAAAGCGGTAGAGGATCTGTTTCGTAAAACAGGGTTGAAACCGGAAGAAGTCGACCTCTTGATCTGCTGCACGGTAACGGCAGATATGCATTTCCCGGCAAACGGGAATGTGATTTCCGATATGGTGGGAATCAAGAACGCATTTAGTTTTGATTTGAATGCCGGGTGTTCCGGATTTCTATATGGTTTGACGACTGCCACGCAGTACGTGGAAAGTGGGCGTTATAAAAAAGTCGTTGTCGTGGGAGCCGAGAAGATGTCGGCAATTACGGACTACACGGATCGGGCGACTTGTCCGATTTTCGGTGATGCCGCCGCCGCGATACTGCTTGAACCGACACACGAGGACGTGGGGGTGATCGATCATATTCTTCGTTCCGACGGTATGGGACGGGTTCACCTGCACATGAAAGCGGGTGGTTCTTTGAAGCCGCCATCCATTGAAACTGTGATGGCAAGAGAACATTATATTTATCAGGAGGGGCAACCCGTGTTCAAGCATGCCGTATCGAATATGGCGGACGTTTCTGTCGAGATCATGAAACGCAATAATCTCACATCGGAAGATGTTGCTTGGTTGGTGCCGCATCAGGCAAACCTGCGAATAATCAAGGCTACCGGCGAGAGAATGGGATTGGATGCTTCCAAGGTGATGGTAAATATCCATAAATACGGTAACACGACATCCGCAACAATCCCGTTGTGCCTGTACGAGTGGGAAGACCAGTTGAAAAGAGGAGATAATTTAATTCTAGCCGCTTTCGGTGCCGGGTTCACGTGGGGAGCGATTTATTTGAAGTGGGGATACACGAAAGCTAAAAACTAGAAGTTGCCGGAAGGTGATAAGATAAGGTCCATAAGGTCGAGATTTTTTCTGACTTTATGGACCTTATACTTTTTTGCCCTTGTAGGCTGAAAAAATATTTTCGATTTTAAATTACTTGTTGTATATTTGGTCGTTTATTACTCAACTAAGATGGAAAAAAGTGTGAATCCGGACTGTCAAGGAAAAAGACAAACGGTTGTTTTGGAAGATTCCGTGGTGGGGGGAGATATGAGTCTGCCCGGGGATTTATGCTTATTCGGTAAAATTTTGGGTAATATTACAGCGGGGGGACGAGTGGAAGTAAGAAAAGGAGCGCTCGTGACGGGCAACGTGCTTTGCCGGGAGTTATACGCGGAGGGAGTAGTTGAAGGAGACGTGGATACTCATTCTTTGATAATAGGAGAGAATGCGGTTTTGCGGGGGAAAGTGGAGGCTGGAAAGTTGCGGATCGAGGGGGAAATATATGATATGAAATGGTTACGTCTGGTAAGAAAATAAAGTAAATGCAAGATCATGGGAAAAGAAGTACAACAACAAGTTGCGTTAAACCTATTAAGTGAAGGGACTCAGATTACCGGAGATCTTCATGCATCGAATGATATACGTGTCGACGGTACTATAAAAGGAAAGATTATCACGACGGGACGTCTGATTATCGGGCAGACGGCGAGGGTAGAGGGCGAAGTGACTTCCCCGAGCGTGGATATTCTGGGTACGATGGAGGGGAGTATCGTTTCGGACGGTTCGGTTTCATTGAGAGCAAAATCCGTGTTCACGGGAACGATTAAAGCGGCTTATATCGCTATCGAGTCGGGTGCTGTATTTAATGGTGAATGCCATATCCAACGTGATGTAAAACAGAAATAATTAATAACGTGGCGTGTCGTGTATCCGTTGTAGTGTCTATACTGCTATCGCTGGTCGCTTGTGAGAAGGCACAGGAAAAGGTAGACAAGGGTGTTTCCCTTGAACTGGCGAAGGAACGTAAATCCAATATCGGGGGCGTATCTTACCGGTTATATTTCTCTGTTCCCAAGGAGAGAGAGGAGCCTATCATGGCAGAGTCGGAAATCTTCTTCGAGTTGTCGGAATTAACCCCGGTTGTTCTTGATTTCAAGGAAACGGAAGATAAAATTCTGGCTGTTACTTCCGGGGGAAAGAGGGTTCCTTACACGTTCAAGAACGAACATATCATTATTCAGCCGGAACATTTGAAAAAGGGACGGAACGAGTTGAATATCCAGTTTATAGCGGGAGAGTCCTCTCTGAATAGAAGCGAGGATTTGATGTACACCTTGCTGGTGCCGGATCGTTGCCGGACATTAATGCCTTGTTTCGACCAGCCGGATATAAAAGCGCGTTTCAAGTTGACGCTTAAAATTCCCGCCGGGTGGCAGGCAATAGCGAATGGGGAACGTATTCGGGTGGAATATTTCAATGATTATAAACTTTACGAGTTCGGGGAAACGAAACCTTTGAGCACGTATTTATTTGCATTCTCGGTAGGGCGGTTCTCGTACACGGAACGATTCATGGATAACCGTTGGATCGGGATTTATCACCGGGAAACGGATACGGCGAAAATCAATGCCAGTATTCCGGAGATTGCGAGGCAAGTGAGCCATTCGCTGGAATGGATGGAACGCTATACGGGAATCCGCTACCCGTTTGAGGTGTACAACGTGGTGGCGATTCCGGCTTTCCAGTACGGGGGTATGGAACACCCGGGAGCGACTTTTTACAAGTCATCGACTCTTTTCCTTGACCGGGATGCGGATTTGACGGCACAGATGAAACGGAGTGAATTGATCGCGCATGAGACGGCACACATGTGGTTCGGTGATTACGTCACGATGAAGTGGTTTAACGACGTGTGG
Source organism: uncultured Butyricimonas sp. (assembly GCF_959596855.1). Classification (NCBI taxonomy): domain Bacteria; kingdom Pseudomonadati; phylum Bacteroidota; class Bacteroidia; order Bacteroidales; family Odoribacteraceae; genus Butyricimonas; species uncultured Butyricimonas sp. The sequence goes on along the minus strand of NZ_CAUFYA010000035.1, from coordinate 18,203 downwards.
CTCAAAGAGGTGTTTGCCGGATTCATGGCAGACAAGATTATCGCGCAGTTGTACCCGGAGGTGAATCATCAGTTGAACTTTTTCTTGAATCATTATGAACCGGCATTACGGACAGACCGCACGAGAGGGACACATCCGATCTTGCAGGAATTGAATAACTTGAAGGATGCAGGCACATTATACGGGGATATTATTTATCACAAGGCACCTATCGTGATGCGTATGCTGGAGCGGGAGATTTCCGAGTATCAGCTGCAAATGGGTTTGCGGAAGTACTTGCGTCGCTGGTCGTATTCCAACGCGGATTGGGATGATTTGATTCATCTGCTGGCGAGTTCAACGGGACGTGATCTGGAAACGTGGAATGAAATCTGGATAAAGGAGAGCGGTGCTCCCGTGATTGAGTTTGGCAAGGATGCTATTGCCATGATAGATGAAAGTGGGAAAAAACGGGTTTGGCCGCAAGCGATTTCGATTTATTGGATGAGTGCCGGAGGGCGGCTGTATCGTCAAGCGCGGGTGTTGAAGGATACGTTGACTCCTTTCAGGAACCCGGGCGTGATATTGCCGGATTGCGATGTGTCGGGATACGGTTGTTTCCTGCCGACGGAGTATAGTGTACAATTTCTCTCTAAAGAGTTGAACCAGATAGGAAATCCGCTTTATCGTGCTGTCGCTTGGCAGTTGTTGTACGAGGGCGTGTTGAACAAGAAGGTGAAAGGAGAGTTCTTCGTGAAACTTTGTATGAAACATTTGCCTCATGAAAAGAATAATCTGGTAGTGAATCGAACCTTAAGTTTCTTGAGGACTGTTTATTCGACTTATCTGGATGAGGGGGGAAGACAATTGTTGCAGGAGGAATTGGAACGTTTCTGCGTGAACATGATTGATAATGACGCGGGGAATAAAAAATCCTATTTCAATACTTTGCTGACGCTTTATTCCTCACCCAAGATCGGGGAGTTTTTTAAAGAGGTATTAAACGGTGAGAGGGAGTTGGCAGGTTTGACGGTCAGTGATGACGATAAAATCAAGATAGCGTTTAATCTCGTGTTGCGGGATTCCAATCTTTACGGGGGAATGGAGGAACATATTAACGGGGCGATAAAGAATAAGGATTTGTTGAATCATTTCGCTTACGTGTTGCCCTCGGTTTCCGGTAACAAACAAGTGCGGGACAGTGTGTTCAGTGCTTTGCTGAAGAATGAAAACCGGGTGAACGAGGTTTGGGTGGAGGAGAGTTTGCGTTGGTTGAATCATCCCCGCCGGAGAATGGAGGCAGAAGAATACATTCCGCGAATGCTGGATAAATTGAAAGAAGTTCAAGAAACAGGCGATATATTTTTCCCGTCGGCATGGTTGAGTGCGGGACTCTCCGGGCATACCAGCAAGAACGCGTATTCTATGGTGAATGCTTTCTTGGAAAAACACCCGAATTACCCGAAGAATTTGAAATTAAAGATATTATCCAATTCAGACCATTTACGACGCCTTCACGCGGAGGAACGTGAACGATAATGTTTATAGATTAGATTATGAATGTTCGAGAAAACTCATTGATATTGATTCCGGCTCGTTACGCTTCTACCCGTTTCCCGGGGAAGCCGTTGGTTGAGATTGCCGGAAAGCCCATGGTGCAGCATGTTTACGAGAAAGCGACAGCGGTATCCGACTATGTTTACGTGGCGACTGATGATGCACGGATTTATGATGCCGTGACGGCCTTCGGGGGACGTGCGGTGATGACTTCTACCGAGCATCGTAGCGGAACAGACCGGTGTTACGAGGCATACGTGAAGGTGCATGAGGCTTTGAACCGGAATTTCGGGGTTGTTGTCAACGTGCAGGGGGATGAACCGTTTATTATCCCGCGACAGATAGAGTCTTTGATTTCCCGTTTTGAAGAGCCGGCGGTGCAGATTGCTACTCTGGCGAAGCCTTTTGAACGGAATGACGATGTTTTTGACCCGAATAAAGTAAAGGTGGTGTTCTCCGTGAAGAATACGGCTCTTTATTTTAGCCGGAACCCGATTCCTTATTGCCGGGGTGTGGAACGGGACGGATGGCTTGCCCGGACTCCTTATTACAAGCATGTCGGAATGTATGCTTATCGTCCGGAGATTTTGAAGGCAATAACTTCTATCCCCCAAGGAGTTCTTGAACAAGCGGAGTCGTTGGAACAATTACGTTGGTTGGAGAACGGGTACACGATAGCAATAAGTATTACCGATCATGAATCGGTCGGTATAGATACTCCGGAAGACTTGGAAAAGATAAAGTAGATTATGGTATTAAAATGGGAAAGGCCGATGTGATATTAGAATTGTTTAAGGTAGATGAAAAGGCCGCTTTTCAATTGCTTTATGACAGTTTCTATGAATCGTTGGTACTTTTCGCTCATCAGATAACAGGCGACTCTCTGGGGGCGGAGGATGTCGTTCAAGATTGTCTGGTTGATTTTTGGGTTTCTAAGCGTTACAAGACATTATCTTCCGGGTTGGATAAGTATATTTTTCAAGCGGTGAAGTTTTCTTCTCTAAATTATATCCGGGGAACTCAAAGGAAAGAAAAACTTCATATCCGAGTTAGTCAAGAAGCTGATACGGAAGAATTTGTATTGCCGGAGGTGGATGAAGTTGATGTTTTGGAAGTGATCTACAAGATGATAGATTTGTTACCAGAAGAGAGACGTCGAGTATTTTTAATGGTTTTCGAAGAAGGAAAATCTTGTTCGGAGGTGGCGGATAGTTTACGAATCTCGAAAAGTACTGTAAAAACACAATTAAGTCGAGCGTTGAAATTCTTACGTGATAATTTGAAAGACAAGTATTATCAGGCTCTTCTAATTTTTATCACAAAAAAGTGATTTTTTCTGTCATCCATTTTGCGGTTTGCGGTGATTATACGTAAAAGCAGTGAGATGAAAATGATTGAAGATATATTAGCCGATTATTTTTCGGGAGAGGAACTTTCTTCCGAGGATACGCGTGTGTTGCGGGAGTGGGCGGAGAAGAGTAATAATACAATTCTGATGTCTGCTTTAGAGAAGATACACAGGGGAAAGGCTGTTCGGGAAAAGTTGCAACAACAACCACAAGAGGGGATGCGATTGATCAAACGGAAGATTGAGCGTTGACGGAATAAAATCAGATGGTACTCTATGGGTTCGGCTGCTTGTATCATTGTCTTGTTCTGTATGACTTTTTTCTATTTGAGCGGAGGGCATGAGAATGAGGTAAAAACGAGTGCTCAAGTAGTACATGCGAATACTTCCGTGCAATTGAAATTGAGTGACGGAAAGATTATTCCGTTAAAAGAGAATCAAGATAAGGTCGTTGTTTCGGATAGTTTTGTACACGTGCAGAGTACAAATAATACATTGGTTTATGTTCCGGGTACGGAAAAGGGAATGGAAGAATTTAACACGCTTGTCGTGCCGATCGGGGCAGAATATAGTATTGTTCTGTCGGACGGGACAAAGGTATACCTGAATGCTAATTCCGAACTTCGTTTCCCGGTGACCTTCTTGGGGCAAAACCGAGAGGTGTATTTACGCGGAGAGGGATATTTTGAAGTAGCCAAGGATTCCGTGAAGACATTTAAAGTCCACACGGAAGATATGACGGCTGTCGTTTTGGGAACGTCTTTTAACGTGAGGGCTTATCCGGATCAAGGTGTGACTTCCGCAACGTTGGAAGAAGGACGATTGAGGGTAGAATGCGGGAATCATGAATATAGTTTGTTGCCCGGGAATCAAGTGTGCTTGGATAAAGAAACGGGAAAGAGCGAGTTATTGGCGGTGAATACAAAGTATTATACATCTTGGAAAGACGGGTATTATTTGTTTAATGAATTACCGTTGGAGGATGTGATGGATATGCTTGTGTTATGGTATGGTTTGGAGGTCGTTTACGTGGATGAAGAAGTGAAACAATATGAATTTTCCGGAAGGTTGAAGCGTTATGACGATTATCATTATTTGTTGGGGAAATTAGAAGAAACCGGAGGTATTGAATTCGTGGTAAATAGTAATAAAGTGACGGTGAGAAAAAAATAACAGGTTGAAAATTGCTCCATTCCCAACCTGTAAAAGATATTATACTGACTCAAGCCCTGGTAAGTAAGAGTCGTATAAGTTGTTAAATAATATAATTACAAAATTATGAAAAAAGATGAGACTATAGTAGGATCATGTTTAATTATTCCTTATCGGAAAATGTTAATTTACATGAAGTTGTTTCGTGTATTTTTAGTAGGAGTGTGTTTGTCATTGAATCTGACGCTCTTGGCTCAAGGGCAGGTAAAGGTTTCTTTGGAAATGCGAGAAGTTCCGCTGAACGAAGTGTTGCAGGAGGTTAGCCGACAGACACAGATGGATATGGTTTACAATCTCAATTTTATCAAAGGGATTGTGGTGAAGGAAATCAAGGTGGAGAATAGGGAGTTGAAAGATTTTTTGAATGATTTACTTCCCCAGTATGGGTTGACGTATTCTTTTGACAAGAATGTCGTGGTAGTGAAAGTTATCGAGAAGAAAGAGGAAAAGGAACTCCGGACGATACGAGGAGTGGTCGAGGACGGGAAAAAAGTTGCGTTGCCCGGGGTTACGATTATCCTGAAAGGGACAACTATCGGGACGGTTACTGATGTAAATGGGAAGTTCTCGTTAAGAATTCCGCAGGGGATTGATTCTTTGGTTGTGAGTTTTATCGGAATGAAGACGCAATACGTGAAGATTATGGACGAGAAGACGGAGTACACGATTGTGATGCAGGAGGAAACGACACAACTGGGAGAGGTGGTTGTTACGGGTTATCAGGAATTTGACAAATCGCGAATGGCGGGTTCGGTAGCTTCTATTAAGGCTGAAGATTTGCATTTTAGCGGAACGAATACTTTGGAGCAAGCGTTGCAAGGGCGGTTACCGGGAGTGGTAATTACCAATACCAGCGGTCTGGTGGGGGTACGGCAAAAAACAAGAGTACGCGGGACTTCCACACTATTGGGAAGTCAAGAACCGATTTGGGTGGTAGATGGAATCATTCAAGAGGATCCTCTTCCGTTTGATACGAAAACTTTCGATAGCGCAGGAGAAATTAACTCGGATAATTTTGACTATATCCGTAATTTCGTGGGAAGTTCTATCGCTTGGTTGAATCCGAATGATATAGAGAGTATCACGGTGTTGAAGGATGCGTCTGCCACGGCTATTTATGGTGTGCGTGCCGCGAATGGTGTTATCGTGATTAAGACGAAACGGGGAAAGTCTGGAGCGGCGTCGATTTCTTATTCGGCTCGTTTGAATGTAGCAGAACAGGTGACGTATGACAAATTGGAGTTGATGAATTCCAAAGAACGGGTAGACGTTTCACGGGAGATTTTCCAACGCGGGTTGACGGCAAACTGGACAAATAATAATATTGGTTATGCCGGGGCTTTGAACCAGTATTTGAAAAAAGAGATCACGAAAGATGAGTTTGAACGGCGTGTGGCGAAGTTGGAAACCACGAATACGGATTGGTTTGATATTCTTTTCCGGAATCCTTTCAGCCATTCTCATTCACTTTCTGTTTCCGGTGGTAGTGAAGATGTACGTTATTACGCTTCATTATCCTACAATTCTACAAAGGGTACGGCTATCGGGAATGACACTGAATCGTATGGTGCCAATGTGGGACTGGATATGAATTTGGGAAAGAAGTTGCGTGCTTCTTTTACTCTTTCCGGCTCTCATGCGACGACGGATGGTTTTTATATTGTAGATCCCTATTCTTATGCGACAAGTGTTAATCGGGCAATAGCGGCTTACGAGGATAATGGAGATTTGGCTTATTATCAAACATCAAGTGGTTACTTGTTCAATTTTATAAATGAACGGAACCAAACCGGAACATCCAATAAAAATATGTCTATTAACACGAATCTGAATTTGAATTATGATTTTACGGAATCACTGAGATTTCAGATGCTAGGAAGCGTGAATATTGCTTCAGTTGTCGGAGAATCATGGGCAACGGAGCGAACGGAGTATATAGCCAAAATACGGTTTTATGATTATGGTACAGTCAAGCCGATTGATGCGGAATATAAAAACTCTCAACTTCCCGTGGGCGGCGAGTATAATCAGGATGAAAATAAGACAGTATCTTGGAATTGGAGAAATTCGCTTTCCTATGATGTCGTGTTTAACGGAGTTCATACTTTGACAGCGATGTTAGGAATTGAATTGTCAAGTACTAGAAATACCGGTTTTTCTTCCACTATTTACGGTTATTTGAGAGATCGGGGGAAATCTTTTGCGACGGTTCCTGCCGTGAGGGTAAATCCTTATAGTGGGGCTAACGATAAAAATGGACTGATGGATAAGTTTACACGAAAGATTACGGATCGAAAAACCAATCAGATGGGGGGCTACTTGACCTTGAATTATGCTTATGACGGGCGTTACGTGGTTAATTTCAGTGTTCGGGTGGATGCGTCTAACCGTTTCGGACGTTATGCGAACGAAAATTTCAATCCGGTGTGGGCTGGCGGACTTCGTTGGAATGTGGCTCGCGAATCTTGGTTTAGTCGACAGAATATAGTATCGGACTTGAGTTTACGTTTTAGTTTTGGGTATCAGCGTAACATGGCTACGAATTATAGCCCGAGTTTGATCGTGAAAATTCCTTCCGGAAGCGAGAGTCAAATCGTAGATGTTAATACGGGAGACGATTTATTGGATATAACTTCTTTACCTTACGAGGATTTGCGTTGGGAAAAAACGACTTCTTATAATTATGGTGTAGATTTGGCTTTGTTCGACAACAAGATTCGGGTTGGTTTTGAATACTATATGAAGAAAGGACGTGATATCATCACCTCGTTATTGGTACCCCGTGAATATGGAATTGAAAATATGCCGATTAACGGGGGAAGTATGAATAATTCCGGGTACGATTTAAGCGTGAGTTTTACTCCCGTGCGGACAAAAAATTTCACTTGGGATATGAATATCAATACTTCGAAAAATAATAACGAGATTACTAAAGTTGGAGTGCAGAATTTAACGTGGAGGACAGCGGTTTCCGGTGAATATTATAAAAAAGGTTATCCGGTATCTTCTTTCTGGGCTTTTGATTATGAGGGTATTGATCAGGAAACCGGTTATCCGATTATTAATCTGGAAACATCCGGGGATGGGGATCCTTTAACTGATCCTACTACCTATATGAAATACGCGGGTAAATTGGATCCGGATTTCACGGGAGGATTATCCATGTCGTTCCGGTATAAGCAATTGTCTTTATCTACAAGTTTTTATTTGCAACTAGGCGGGAAAAAGTTTTTGAAAACGGCTTATGAATCTTCGACTTTACCTTCCGAGTACGAGAACCTGTCGTCCGAATTGAATGAGCGTTGGAAACCGGGAGATACGGATGCCCGATTCCCCGGATTGCCTGATAAAAATGTATTGAATTTTCTACTTCCGAACAAAACAAGTTATAGTAATGAGTACGAGATGTATAATTATAGCAATGCGCGAGTGGTGAATGCTTCTTCATTAAAATGTAATAGTATTTCATTGAATTATTTTTTACCGGAGAAAATGGCTAAATCGGTAGGGTGTAAATCTATTGGCATAGGAGCTAGTATCTCTAACCCATTTACGATAGCAAGTAAAGATTTTAAAGGGCGTGATCCGGAAGTGGCAACGGGGCAACAACCGTTGACTAGTTCTTATTCATTTAATCTTAATGTAACCTTTTAGTTGATATGATTATGAAGAATTGTCGATTTATATATTGTCTGGGAATACTTCTGTATTTGCTATGCACTTCTTGCCATGATTTTTTCAAGGAGTCCAGTCAGGACGAGATAAAACCTTCTTCCGTGGAAGATTTGAGGGCCGTGATGTACAAAGAGGCTTATCCTTATAATTTTTCGACGGGAACATTTTTGATGCTGTTAACCGATGAGGTTCAATGTAATGGATTGTCCAATGACTCGTATGCCACTGTTCATCAAAACGGGACTCCGGTGTTTACATTCAACCCGATGATGTTTGATGGTAATGAAGTATTTCCGGAAGATGTGAATTCATGGAAAGCGAATTACGAGAGGATCATGGGATGTAACGTGATTATTGATTATCTTTCTGAGATATCGGGGACGGAACAGGAGAAAAATGCTTTACGCGGACAGGCGTTATTGTTGCGGGGATTTTATTATTTGAAATTGGCAACTATATACTGTCAACCTTATAATGCTCCCGGTGTTGATCCGAGTACTGCATTGGGAGTCCCTTTGGTGTTGACGATGGAATTGACGGATGATTTTCCCCGACGGGCTTCGTTGGAAGCTTTGTACAGGCAGATCGAAGATGATTTGTTGACAGCGGCGACATTGTTGGAAGCAAACTATACGCCGGATAACGTTTGGCGTGTGGGGCATGTGGCTGCATATACCCTGCTGTCTCGTCTTTATCTTTACATGGGACGCGATGAAGATATGGATAATGTGATCAAGTATGCCGATTTGGCTATCGGGATAGGACCGGCTTTAACACGATTGTCTATCTTGGGAAGTGGTAAAAGCATTTACGATAGCGATGTAAGTTCGGAAGTTGTTTGGATTTATGGTGGAAATTCGTTTAAAGAAGGGACTTTTTTCACAACGAATGTTGTTTGGGGATACGATGCGCCTTGGGAGGTTTCTGCAGATTTGTTAAGGCTTTATGATGCAACGAATGATTTGAGATATAGTATATATTATGCGTCTCCGTACGGGTATGTGTATGGTAATAAAGTTGGTTATAATACACAGAATGGTTCGGATCATGGGCTTCGGATGGCAGAGGTGTACTTGAATCGGGCAGAAGCTTTGATTCGTCGTTCTTTGGCAACGGGCAACGATGCAGATCGGGTGTTGGCATTGGATGATTTGAACACGTTGAGAGAGACGAGATACGCGACAGGAACTTACGTGGACCAACAAATTACGGATGCTAATGAATTATTGGAATTCTGTTTGATGGAACGTCGTTTGGAATTGAGTTTGGAAGAGGGTTTCCGTTGGTTTGATATCAAACGGTTAGGGTTGCCGGTAACTCATACCTATATTGATTCGGAGGGTGTTGAAAGGGAATATACCTTGGAAAGTTATTCTCCGCTTTATGCTTTACCTATTCCTTATGATGCGATAGAACGAAATTATAGATTAGAACAAAATCCCAGATGATATGAAACGGAATTATTTTTATATAGTGTTGTTGCTGCATATATTTCTTGTTGTGGCTTGTTATGATGAAAAAGAGCTCTCCCCGTCGGGTATTACTTCCAGTTACTCGGTTCCTCAAGGTGAGCATGATTATGATGATGTGATTGTGGAGTATTATAAAAAATACGGTTCTTGTTTACTTTATAAATTCACGGATAAGGACACGTATTGGACGCCTTCCGGGTGGATGAACGGGGTCTTGGGAGAATCGGGAGAGGATGGTTACATTGTTACTCCTGCTGATGAAAATTATGTCGGGAAACAACTGGAAGTAATACAGGATTTATGGTTTGATTTTTATTCCGATGAATTTTTGAAGGAGTTTCTCCCCGTTAAGATTATGCTTTGTTCTCAAATCGACTCGGTATACATGTCATGGGATTTTTCTTCTTATCCTTTTAAGCAATTGGGGATAGGGGAACAAGTCTGCGCATGGTATAATTATGATAATATTTGTGTGGCATGCGGGAACGAGTCGGTAATTAGCATGACTAAAGCCGATTCGTTGGCATTCAAGAATAAGATAAATAGTATTTTCGTGGAAAGTATAATCGAAAGGGAAAAATCCGCTCCGACAAAGGATTTTGAGGATAGTGCGAATTATGACATAAGTTCCTCTGATATGTATAGTGCCGCAAAACTTTGGGCAGCAGGGATTCCCAGTTATAACACGAAAGATTATACAATGTCTGCAACATATGATTGGAAGAATTTCATGTTAATGATGCTTCTTTGTCGGGAGGAATTTTTAACAAGAGTTCCCGAATTTAATTACGATTGGGATATGACAAGTGCAAACTGGGACGGAATTCTGAATCCTGTAAAAGATGTAAACGGGCTCTTGAAAAAACGATATGATATAGTTCGGAATTATTTTAAAGAGAATTATAACATGGACTTACAGCAAGTCGGGAATGGATTAAAAAATTAGTATGAGAAATTTATTAGTAATTGTATTGACTTTACTCCTGATCGGGAGTAAAGTCGGACACGGAATGCCTTATCTGGAGAATGAAACAATAGGCATAGATAGTTTTATTCACAAGGATGCCGTGAAGAAGACTGGTTTTTTTAATAGTTACGAGCAGGACGGGAGATATTATTTGGAAATCCCGGAAGATAAGTTGGGACGGGATATATTAGTGGCGATCACGATATTGAAAGGAACTGCTCAAGTGAATCGGGATCCGGGGATGCGTTTCGGTTACGGGGGTGACTCCGTGTACGAACGGTTGATACGTTTCGTGAAGCACCAGAATCAAATAGACATTGTAACCCCTCAAGTATTTTACTTGAGGGATACATTAACACTTTATGATGATTATATACGGCAGATTATACCGCCGGTGGATTTTTCCTTGCCCATACAGGCGTGTTCGGGGAACTCGTATCTGGTAGATATTACCGATTTGTTAACGAGTGATTACGATATATTTTCTTTAAAAGGGGCCAAGGAGATATTGAAATTAGGGGGTTATCAACCTTCGCAATCTTATCCTTTAGAGGTTCAAGTTTTCCCGGAGAATTTGAATTTTCGTTCTATTCGTACTTATTCGGTAGACGGGGCGAAAGCGGGAGAGTTTACATCCTCGACTTGGGAAGTTGGTGCATCATGGTTTCTTCTGCCTGAGCGTCCCATGCGTCCGAGGGTGTTTGATGACCGGGTAGGTTATTTTGCAACCGTGTTGGATGGTGTTTTGGAACGGGAGGACTTGATGACAAAAACGATGATAGCCAATCGCTGGCGGTTAGAACCGAGACCGGAGGATATGGAGAAGTATTTTCGGGGGGAATTGGTGGAGCCGAAAGAACCTATCGTGTTTTATATTGATAGAGCAACTCCTGAATTTTTGGTACCTTATTTTATAAAGGCTGTGAACGTATGGCAGAGTTCTTTTGAAAAAGCAGGTTTTAAAAATGCTATTTATGCTAAGATGGCGCCGACACCGGAAGAAGACCCCGAATACCATGAAGGTGACATCCGCTATCCGCTGGTGTCGTATAAGGCATCCCCGATACCTAATGCTTATGGTCCCATGGTGGTCGACCCCCGTTCGGGCGAGGTGATTACATCACATATTGCGATATTTCATTCTGTCCAAAATCTGTTGCAACGTTGGTATTTCGTGATGTGTGGAATGGTTGATCCTCGGGCAAGAGAATATCCCTTAAATCAAGAGATCATGGGGGAATTGGCAGCAACGGTATTGACTCACGAAGTAGGCCACACGTTAGGGTTGAGGCATAATTTTGTCGGGAGTACGGCTTATCCGGTGGATAGTTTGCGAAGTAAAGATTTTATAAGGAAATATGGATTGGGGACATCTATAATGGACTACCAGCGCTTTAATTATATTGCGCAACCGGAAGACGGTTTGGAACCGCAGGATTTATTACCTCGTATCGGTGTGTATGATGATTTCGCAATAGAATGGGGGTATCGCTATTACCCGGAAGCAGAAGGTTTGGGGTGTGAAACGAAAGAGTTACGGAAATGGGTGACGGAAAAACGTAAGGATCCCAGAATGTTTTATGTCGTGGAAACGAATTACAGTGACCCTCGTGTACAATCGGAAGATAGTGGGGACGATGTTGTGCGGGCAAATCGCTTGGGAATGAAGAATCTGAAATTAATTATGAAGCATTTGGAAGAGTGGACACGAACGGACGAGCCGGATTATTATGCCTTACGCGGGCGATATTTGGCAGTGTTGAATCAATATTCGAATTACGTGGGACACGTGTTGCGATATATTGGAGGAACTTACACGGATAATCCGGCGAGAGAGGAAAATCTGATGCTTAATAGTCCGGTTTCAAGGGAACGGCAGGAAGCGGCTTTTGATTTCTTGATGGAGTATGTTTGTCAAGATCAAGATTGGCTTTTTCCCGGAAACTTAATGGCTAAAGTCCTAGTAGATTTCGATAATTACGTGCAGGGACCTGTTACAAACGTGTTGGCAAAGCTACTTCTCAAGTATGTTTCTTTACATCGAAGCAAACAGTTGGATGCTGACGGGTATTCTATTGACGAGTATTTGGATAAACTATATTCGGCTATTTTTGGACGGAAAGATATCGGGAAACAATTGTCGAGGTACGAGAAAGTGTTGCAGGATAAATTTGTGGAACAATTGGTTATCAACGGGGAAAATCCTGCTAATCTTGCTAATGGTATCGGGTTGGAGATCAAGAAAGTTATTTCGAAGATTAAACAGCAGGCAGGGCAAGCTGCGGAAAACAACACGGATTTGCTTACGCGGGCACATTATAAGACGCTATATAATTTTATCACGTTGTGGGAAACAGGTAAAAATAATTCATTGGTTGAATTCAATTAAATATTGGGTATGAAAGTATTAAATGTATGTTTGTTGCTATTGGTTATGCTATTGGCTTCCGGTTCTGTTGTCGCTCAGGGAAAGAAGCAACCGATGACTTACAGTCAATTTTGTGATCAAAAAGATTTACAGGTAAATAAGGGTTTTTACACTATTTATCGTTTGGGAGATCAATATTATATAGAGATTCCGGCAGGGAGTATGGGGAGAGAAGTGATGATTACGACACAGGTCGTTAAAGGATATTCTTCCTTTATTTCAAATGCTTCGGGAGTGATTCGCTTCTCGGAAGGCAGAAATAATATGTTACAGGTGATTCGGAATCGGGCTGTGGATATATCGGTGGATTCCACGGATGCGTGTATGCGGGAGGCTATTCGTAAATCAGGATTGATACCGGTGGACCACGTGCTGCCGATTGTTGCTCGGGGAGAAGACGGACATTCGGCAATTATCGAATTGACCGGAGAGTTGAACAATGCAGGGAGTTATCTGTTTAATGTAAGCTCTTACAGTATGTTGAGTCATCCGGATCCGGAACGCTCCGGGGTGAATGGATTCCGTATGCTGAATCAAGGGGTGGTCTTCTCTGTTTCACGTTCTCAGACGGATTACAATTCAAATCCTCAGACAGGAGAGGGAAAAGATGTGGCTAGCACGTATGAATTGGAGATGGTAATCCAGATGTTACCGGAACAGGAAATTACTTTGAAGCCTAGTCATCCGGCTTACGGCTTTGAAACAATCGGGATGACAGGGTACGACACGAAAAAATATGTTGCTCGAAAACGGGAGTATATACAAAAGTGGAATCTTACGGCTTCCCCGAAAGAGAAAAGACAACAGCGTAGAGGGGGGATGATAGAACCGGACGGGCAGATTTGTATCTATATAGATCCGATTACACCTGCCCCTTTTGTAGAGAGTATCAAACAGGGACTGCAACAGTGGGAGGAAGCTTTTAAACGTGCCGGATGGGTGAATGTATTCCGGATAAGTTCTGCCCCGGAGGATGCTTCATTGACGTATCGGACAATCCTTTTCCGCTGGGGAAATGCTTTTAACGGATTGAATTCTTCTGTTATCACGAACCCGCTGACGGGTGAGATATTGGCTGCCCGCGTGAATGTAATGGATGTTGTTGCGGATGAGTTGCTGGAAATCTACTTTTTGCAGTGCGGATTATCGGATAGCCGGATTCGGAAAGATATGCACAGTCTGGATGTCCGGCAGGACGTGTTGACAGCCCAAGTGGCAGCCGCTTTTGCTGAAGTGCTGGGAATGAAACCCAATAAATCGGGATATATGGTTTTTGCACCTGCCGATTTACGTTCGGAGAAATGGCTGAATGAGCATGGTATAACAGCGTCTATCACGTCGGATATTCGATTTAATTATTTGGTACAACAAAGCGATCGGGTAAGCGCGAAGAATCTTTTCCCGAAAGTATCTGCCTATGATTATGATGCCGTGAAATATGCTTACGGGAATAGTGATAAATTGCCTTCCGTGAGGGATGCTTTTTATACGGCGACGGATAAGCAGTCGTATACTAAGGATATGACATTGTCAAATGACATATTGGAGTCCAGTTTGTTAGGAATCCGGAGAATACAGGAAATTTACCCTCGTTTGGGCGAATTGGTGGAGCGTTTGCCTGAAGAACAGAATACATGGAATAAGGTGGCGGATCTGTCTTTAAAATCACTTGCTTTATACCAAACTTATCTTACGCAAATCGTGAATTTGGTCGGAGGGCAAACGGAGTTCCCGATTATTAAAGGAGTAAATGAAGTTCCCGTGGTTTATACTTCAAAAGAACAGCAGCAGAAGGCATTGGAATACCTTGAAAAGGTCATATTTAATGGTGTTGAAGCATGGGTTTACGAGCCAAGGTGGGATAAAATATCTCAGTATGATCTGGACCAAATGATGGTTGGATTGGCCGAAGTTGTTGCCAAACGTTTTATCGATCCGAAGGCGCTTGCCTCGCTGGTTGCGGCAGAGAGAACTTTAGGAAGCGAGAATGCGTTTACGTTGAAGGATTTGTTTTCGTATATCGATCGGGTGATCTTTGAGAATTTCGATACGCTGAAACCTGTATCCGCCCATAAACGGAATTTGCAGGCTTGTTTTGTTTCCAATTGGGCTAGAATGATGGCGGATAATAATATTTCATTTGGACTGGGTAATGAAGCGATAGGAGCGTTGCATGCCTATTTTATTGATACGGTGAAAAAGATAAAAGCATTGAGCGAGAGTCACGAGGACTCTTTGACAAGGGAAAATTGCGGGTTAATGTTGATGCGTGTGGAACGGGAATATTTTAATAAGAATTGAGATGAAAAAGAGTTTATTTTTAGTTCTCGGATTGATATTGTCATGTTGTGTCGTGGCGCAAAACCGGGAAATTGATTTCGGGAAAACGACTTTGGACGAGGCTTTGGTTCAAGCGAAGAAACTCGACAAGTTGATTTTCGTAGATTGTTATACCACGTATTGTCCGCCTTGCAGGACAATGGATGCAACTGTTTTTAAGACGGACAGTGTGGCGGATTTTCTCAATTCCACGTTTATCAACGTGAAAATGAATAACGACGTCAAAGAGAATAAAGTCTACATGGAAAAGTATAATATTGGAGCTTTCCCGTCATTCTTGTTGTTAGATCACGAGGGAAAATTACTCTATAAATTCGTGGGAGGGATGTCTGCCGACAAGTTTATGGAGCATATACGGTCAGGAATGAAGCCGAAGAATAATGTTGCCATGATGAACTCGACTTACGCTTCGGGGAAATACACCAATACGTTTTTGCGGGACTATATTCAATGGAAACTGACTTTGCTCGAGAGGGAAGAGTGTGTTCGCTTGGGAAAAGAATATTTTGATCGACTTTCTCCCCGGGAGAGAACGGCTCCGGAAAATTGGTTTTTGTTCACGGATAGAACATTGTGTGAGGTTAATAGCCCCAATATGCATTATCTGTTCGGGCATTGGTCGGAATTTACCAAAAGATTGGGTGAAAAAATGGTGTTCGATCATATTGGGGCGCTTTGTAGAAATATGATGGAATGGGAATTGCAAGGATGGAAGTATGAAAGGGATGTAAATGATTTTGAATTTTACAAACAGAAACTTGCCGGTATGAGTATCCCGTGCCGAAAGGATTATTTGATAATGATGGATATTGCTAAAGCCCATTGTGTTGAAAATAATCAACAGGTTAGAGATCTTTTGGAAGAACATGTTGCAGATTTTTCAGCCGAGAACCAGAAAATTATGTTTGCAGCGATGGGATTATTCCGTTCCTACGTTGAGCCGGAAAATGAACAATTAAAAAGAGTCGCTAAAAAAATCCTGCGGAGTGGTAAAAATTCCAATTTATCCAGATATTTGGAAACTTTTGTTGATGCAGAGGAGGTATATGGCGGAGAAAAATACGATGTGCAAGCTTTGCAGGATAAGATCGGGTCAACGGCGATTATCCCTTTCTTTCATCCCACGGAAGATAAATTCTGGTACGTGCTCTCGGATAATCAAGGGGGAAGGCAGTATTATTCGTATGATGTCCGTCGGGGGAAAAGGGCTTTGTATGATTTCAACGTGATCGATAGCTTGTTGCGGCAACTGGAGCCTGACAATAATAACCCGATGATATTTTACAACCCGGAATTTGGCGAAAAGGAGATATTGGCAACCCTTAGTACGGGAAACAAGACTTATTTGTATGATGCAAAGAAACGTACGCTGACACCTTCTTCTCCTAAAACATACCGTTCGCTGCGTCCTTACGGTGTTTCACCTGATTTACGATACGAGCTGGTGGTGCAAGAGTATGATTTATGGTTGAAAGACAAGGAACAACAAAAAGACCGGCAACTGACTTTTGACGGGACGGAAGGATATAGTTTTGAGATTCCCGACGCGGAGTGGTTGGGGGATGACGGGGTTTTCTATATTACCCGGAAAGATAACCGTAGTGTACGCGACTTTTCCGTGCTTTACTCCTGTATGGAACCGACTCCGGTAGTGCGGTCATATAAATATGAATTACCGGGGGATACCGCTGTGCAAAAAGATGAAATATTTGTCGGTAACGTGCGGACCGGGGCATTTGTAAAAGTTGATGTAGTGAAATGGCCGGGGCAGTTATTGGAGATCGTGAAAGTACCGGATGTAAAAGATCGGTTTTTCTTCATCCGGAAAAAAAGAACGAGAGATGAGTTTGAACTGTGTTCCGTTGATGTCAACACGGGGAAAGTGAAAGTCATTCTACACGAGGTAAATAAACCTTACTTGAACGAGGAATTATTCCGTTGTTGCATCGTGAATCAAGGAAAAGACATTATCCTGTGGTCTGATCGTAGCGGTTGGGGACATTATTATCATTATTCGGGAGAGGGTAAGTTGTTGAACGCGATAACAACGGGAGACTGGACTGCCGGAAGAATATCTAAAATAGATACTGTAAAGAAACAGATTTATTTTTACGGTTATGGTAAAGAACCCGGACGGAATCCTAATTACACGTATTTCTACCGGGTAAATTTTGACGGGAAAGAATTGCGGTTATTGACACCGGAGAACGCTACCCATAGCGTGTATGTCAGTCCCTCGAAAAACTTGCTTGTCGATAATTTCTCCCGTATTGATACGATACCTCAAATTGCCGTTCGTGACCGGAACGGACGTTTGTTGACAATCTTGGAAAAGCCGGATATTTCTAAATTATTGGAATACGGTTGGCGGTTCCCGGAACAATTCGTCGTGAAAGCTGCCGATGGAAAGACAGACTTGTACGGCATCATGTGGAAACCTTATGATTTTGACTCCACGAGAGTGTATCCGATTATATCTCAAGTATATCCAGGACCTCAGACGGAAACCGTGTGGACGGAATTTACGGTTTTTGACCGGTATAATAACACGGCTTTGGCACAGAGAGGTTTTATCGTGGTTTGTATGGGACACCGGGGCGGTTCTCCTTTTCGGGATAAAGCGTACGCTACCTATGGCTACGGGAATCTGAGAGATTATCCCTTGGCTGACGATAAATACGGTTTGGAACAGTTAGGACGTCGGTATTCTTTCATTGACACGACCCGGGTGGGAATTTACGGGCATTCGGGAGGCGGAATGATGGCCGTTTCGGCTATTTGTACCTATCCTGATTTTTATAAAGTTGCTGTTGCTTCTTCCGGGAATCATGATAACCGGATTTATAACCGGACATGGGGAGAAACCTATCAAGGAATAGGCGATGACAATCATTTTACTGTCGACATAAACCAGACCCTAGTGAAAGATTTGAGAGGACATCTACTTCTGGTTACGGGCGAGGTGGATCAGAACGTGCATCCTGCCAATACATTACGGATAGTGAATGCCTTGATACAGCATAACAAGGATTTTGATCTGTTAATACTCCCGAATCAGGGGCATAGCTACGAAGGACTTTATAAAACCTATTTCGAACGTAAGAAAAGAGATTATTTTACCCAGTATTTACTTGGTAATTGATGAAGTAAAGTACCCGTGGAAGAGAGGGTGTAGTTTCCTGAAATTGGTTTACTCGATTTGATATTCAATAAATTAAAAAATGT